>JAGWOU010000198.1 GCA_028870815.1 Rhodospirillales bacterium
ACTGGAAGCTGGAGTCGAACTTTGCCGCCGCACACCGGGATTTCCTTCAGGCCAAGGCGGCGGAGTTGCAGGATGATCTTGCCGATGGCGATGGCACACCGGCTGCGCTGATCAAGGAAATCCTACAAGAAACCGATGGTGCCCGGCTGCGCGCCTACGAGGCCAGGGTGCTGGTGGCCGGAAAGCAGGCGGGCGAAACGCCTGGCATGGCAGCAACCCTTCCCGCGGGCTTGTTTCCCGCGACGCACGGCGTGCAGAGTCTGCCCCTCGTCCCCTACCAAACCGGCGATACGTCCTGGCTGCTCACCAGTCTACCCCTGCAAGGCGCCCAAGGACAGGACGGCGTGGTTCTGCAAATCGGGCTGGACATCACGCGGGACAACGCGCTGCTGACGGATTTTCACCGTGCCTTGGCGGTGTTCTTCCTGCTGATGGTGCCGCTTTTGCTGGGGGCAGGGCGGCTGGCTGCGGCGCATGCGCTGGAGCCGCTGGCCCGCATCGCCAAGGTGGCGCAGAGCATCACCCCCGCCCAGCTTTCCCGGCGTATTCCGCTCGATCCACCTTGGCCGCGCGAGCTGACCGGGCTGGTGCAGGTGTTCAACCAGATGCTGGATAGCCTTGAGTCCAGCTTCGAGCGCCTCTCCCGATTCTCGGCAGATATCGCGCATGAGCTGCGCACGCCGCTCTCCAATCTCAATGGCAGCCTGGAAGTGTGTCTCACCCGCCCGCGCGATGAGGCGGAATACCGCGCCGCGATCACCTCCGCGCTGGAGGATGGCCAGCGCCTCACAGGGCTGATCGAGAATCTGCTGTTCCTGGCACGGGTGGAGAACCCTAGCCACGCGCTGCGCCACGAGCGCTGCGAGGCCAACGAGATTTGCACCTGGGTCGCCGCGCAATATGAGGCGCAATCCCGGCCCAAGGGCTTACGCATCCGTATTGACGGCACGGCCACGCTCTATGCGGATACGCTGCTTTTTCGGCAGGCGGTGGGGAATGTGCTGGCCAACGCGGTGCGCCATGCGCCGCCGGGCTCGGAAATTTCGCTGGCCATCTCGGGTGGTCCGGCCAGCGGCGTGGAGATCGCCATTTTCGACCAAGGGCCGGGCATTGCGCTCGAGCATCTGCACCGGGTGTTCGACCGCTTCTACCAGACCGACCCGGCGCGGGGCCACAAAGCGGCGCAGGGCTCGGGGCTGGGGCTGTCCATCGTGCGCTCGATCATGGAACTGCATGGCGGGCAGGTGACGATCGAAAGCGTGCCGGGGCAGGGCACGCGGGTGACGCTGCATTTTCCGCCCATTGAGGCATGAAAATGATAAAATTATCATCGAAATAGCGCCGTTCTGCCTGGCGGACGCGCTTATCAAGGCTTGATGATTCGACGCTCAAGATACGTACGGCCACTCTGGCTCATGCTGGCCGCCCTGGCCGTTACCGCACAGGCCCCAACCGGCTGGATCACGGTGCAGGCCACGCAACAGGCACCCATTCTCTCCGGCTTTGCCGCTGTGCAGCCGGGCACGCCCGTCACCGTCGCCGCCTTGCAACCGGGCGTGCTCACCAGCCTCTTTGTCATGCCGGGCGAGACCGTGCAGCCAGGTCAGACCATAGGGCGGCTCGGCGGGCCGCAAATCGCGGCGGCTCTGGCCACGGCGCAAGGGGCAAGCAACGCCGCCGATGCAGCCCTGGCCGCCGAACGCGGCAAATTCGCGGATCAGCTTTCCACCAAAGCCGCGGTGGCGCAGGCCAAGGCAACAGCAGCTTCGGCGCGGGCTAATCTTGCGGCGCTACGCGCGGCCACCAGCCTGCGAAGCCCATTGGCCGGGCAGGTGCAAAGCCTCGCCGCCGGCCTGGGGGCTTCGCTCCAGCCGGGCCAGGCCATAGCGGTGGTGCAGCCCGCTGCCGGGGCGTGGGTCAAGGCCGTGCTTTATGGCTCGCAGGCGGCCAGGCTTTCTCCCGGCATGGCGGCACGGTTTATCCCCGCCGATGGCGCGCCTGCCGTGTCCGTTATGCTGCGCGGCGTTCAGGGCACGCAGCCCGATGGTGGGCTGGTGCTGGCCTTTTCGGGCCCTGGCTTGCAGCCGGGCGAAGCGGGCACGCTTCGTCTCTCCTTATCACCCCGCCCGGTGCTGCTAGTGCCCAGCGAAGCGCTGGTACTGGATGACGGGCGCTGGTGGGTGATGCTGCATGATGCAAAAGGTGACCATGCCGTGCAGGTGGTGCCGGGAGAGGCGGAGGACGCGCAAACCCCCATCCTCTCCGGCCTTGCCGCCGGAGACAAGGTCGTCGTCCAGGATGCGGCACTGCTCTACCATCGCGGTATCGCCGCTCAATTTCAGCCGCCGGACTAAGCCATGCCAGCCGCTTTGCTCCGCCTGCTTGGCCGCCCGGCTCTGTGGCTGATGATTTATGCCGCTCTGCTCGGTTACGGGCTGTTCGCGCTGTTCAATATCCCGGAAGAGGTGCTGCCCGCCTTCAATTATCCCGAGGTGAGTGTGACCGTGCATCTGCCCGGCACCACCGCCACGGATATGGAGGCAATGGTCGCCACCCCGCTGGAGGGCGTGCTGCTCGGCCTGCCGGGGGTCTCGAATGTCCGCAGCACCATCAGCGACGGGCTGGTGGAGACCGATCTGCGCTTTGCCGACACCACCAGCGCGCAGGCGGATTTACAGGCGGTGAATGGCGCCGTCGAGCGCGCCCAGACGACCCTGCCCCCCGGCGTGCAGCCTTTCACGCAGATTATGGGCAATGCCATTAACGAGGTGGCGGATTACGCCGTGCGCTTTGCTCCCGGCACCTCGCAGGCGGAAGTGGCGCGGGCGGTGGCCATGCGGCTGGTGCCGGCCTTGCGCGCGGTGCCGGGTGTACAGCTTGTCACCAGCGCCGGGTTGGGGGGCGAGGCACTCTGGGTGCAGCCCAACCTACCCGCCATGGAACAGGCAGGGGTTTCCGTGCAGGCTCTGCAACAGGCGCTGGCCGGGCAGGCGATGCTGGTGCCGGGCGGCTCTCTCAGCCTCGGCCATACCGACTCGCTCATCACCTTCGGCAACGCCCCAAGTGCCGGCGCGCTGGCGCAAGTGCCGGTGATGGGGCCACACGGAGCAATCCCGCTCGGCACTCTGGCGCGCATCGTCCACGGTACGGCGCCGGTGCATCAGCGCGAGCTGCTGGATGGCGAGCCCGCCATCGCGCTTACCATCTTCAAGCAACAGGGCGCTTCCACACTGCCCGTTACCCGGGCGTTATCTTCGGCCATTCAATCCGTACCAATGCCGCCCGGCGTATCGGTTGTGCCGATTTACGATCAAGGTCATCTGGTGGGCGCGACGAGCGATGATCTGCGCCGCAATCTGCTGATTGGCGGCGTGCTGGCCATTGCCGGGCTGCTCGCCGTGCTGGGGGTGAGCAGCGGCGCCTGGCTGCTGGCTTTGTCTCTCCCGGCCTCGCTGCTGCTCGGCATTGCCGGGCTGTACGCCACCGGGCAGAGCCTCAATCTGCTCACCTTTGGCGCCATCATCGTGGCGCTGGGGCTGGTGGCGGATGACTCCATCATCGTGCTGGAGAGCATTTTTCACCGCTGGGAAGCGGGCGACGACACATGGCCCGGCATCTGGCGGGGCCTGCGGGAGATCATGGCGCCGGACATCATCGGCACGCTCACCACGATTCTGGTTTTTGTGCCGCTGCTGTTCACCGGCGGGCTGGCGGGGCTGTTCTGTGTGCCTTTCGCGCTGGGCATGATTTTCTCGCTCGGCGCGTCGCTGCTGGTCTCGCTCACGCTGATCCCGCTGGGCCTCGGGCTGCTGCCCCGCCATGCCGTACGCCCGCCGCGTGTAGCCAATGCGTTGCTCCTGCGGTTGATGGGCTGGAACCGCCATCTGTTCCGCCTCGCCTTGGCCTATCCCAAACGCGCCGTGCTTACCTGCGGGGCGCTGCTGCTGCTCAGCCTGGGGGCGATGAGCCTGGTTTCGGTGAATGTGCTGCCGCTGCCGAATGAGGGCGTGCTACTGGAATCCTTTACCCTCGCCCCCGGTACCTCACTGGCGGATACGGATGCGCTGATGCGCCGCCTCTCCGCCCGGCTGGCGAGGGATCCAGCGGTCGCACATGTGCTGGCGCGCATCGGCTCCGCCGCTGATTCCACCTATACCGAACCCGCTTATGCCGGGGAGATCACCATCCGTCTCAAGCCAGGTGCTGGCGGGGCCAGCCTGGATGCCATCGCCGCCCGGGTGCAGGCGGAAACGCAATTCCCCTCACTTCAAACCGGCATCGACACACCAACCATCGAGCGGCTGGGCGAGAGCCTGAACGGGTTGCCACAGCCCTTCGCGCTGGATTTGTACGGTGATGATCTTGGCCAGATGACGCAAACCGCCAAGGTGATCGCGCAGCGGCTGAGCCGCGTGCCGGGCCTGAGCGATTTGTTTAACGACGAGGGCTACCCGGAAACGCAAGCGCGCATCACCCCGCGCCCGGCGGCGCTCGCGGCGGCGGGGATGACCCCGGCAGGCTTAAGCGGTGAGGTCTCCGCCCTGATGGCCGGGCAGATTGTGGCCGAGCTGCCGGATGGCGCCGCACCCTTGCCGCTTTATCTGCGCCTGCCGGATGCGCATCTGCTCTCACTGGAAGCGCTCAAGGCCCTGCCGGTGGGGCCGGGCAGCGACACGCCGCTGGAAGCGCTGGCGGATATTTCGCTCACCACCAGCCCCAATCAGTTTCTGCACATCGATGGCGCGCGGGCACTCGAAATTCTCGCCA
>JAGWOU010000199.1 GCA_028870815.1 Rhodospirillales bacterium
GCCCGCCCACGCCGGGTCAGCCGATCCATTGATTTGGCTGGCCTGGAGATAGGTCAAAGTTAGAAATGTTTTGGAAAATCGAGGACATTGAGGTCATGAAAAAGCTGATTCTTATCCCTCTGCTGCTTCTCGGCCTTTCCGGCTGCGTTTGGTACGGCCCTGGTGGCTGGGACCATGACGAGGGCTGGCATGGTGGAGGCTGGTATGGCGGTGGCGGCTGGCACGGCGGCGGTGATGGCGACGGCGGTGGTTGGCATGGCGGCGGCGATGGTGGCGGCTGGCATGGCGGTGGTGACGACCACCATTAATTCGGCGCCGAACCGCGCATAAAAAAGGCCCCGGCGGAATATCCCCGGGGCCTTTTTCTTGAGTATGATCTAAGCGGCCTTGTGCACGGCTTTCACGCCTTCTGCCAAGGCCCGCACATCGCGCAGCACGGCCTCGGCGTTTTCCTTGCACAATGTCTCTATCAGTACTGATGCGACGATGGCCGCATCCGCATGCGCCACCACGGTGGCGGCCTGTTCGGGGGTGCGCACGCCGAAACCAACCGCGATCGGCAGGTCTGTTGCCGCCCGGATGCGGGGAATGTCCCGCGCGAGATCGGCCGCCGAGGCGGTGCGGGTGCCGGTGATGCCGGTGATCGACACGTAATAGACAAAGCCCGAGGAGCCCGCGAGCACCTGCTTCAGCCGCGTGTCAGAGGTGGTGGGGGCGATCAGCCGGATCACATCCAGCCCATGGGCCTGGGCGTCCGGCAGCACCAGATCGGCTTCCTCCGGCGGGAGATCGACGATGATGAGACCATCCACCCCCGCATGGGCGGCGTCCTCGCAAAACCGCTTCACACCATAGGAACAGATCGGGTTGAGATAGCCCATCAACACCAGCGGAGTGTGACGGTTTTCCCGCCGGAATTCATGCACCAGCCCCAGCAAGCCTTTCAGCGTGGCGCCGGCCAGCAGACCGCGCCGCCCGGCGGCCTGGATGGTCGGGCCATCGGCCATCGGATCTGTGAAGGGCATGCCGATCTCGATGATGTCGGCCCCTTTTTCCGCCATGCCGCGCAGCAGCAGCAGGGAGGTTTCACGGTCTGGGTCATAGGCTTCCACGAAGGGGATTAAAGCGCCGCGCCCTTCCTGGCGCAGAGCGGCGAACACGCCGGCGATGCGGCTCATATTTCGGTTCCCAGATGTTTGGCGACGGAGAAGATGTCTTTATCGCCCCGGCCGGAGAGGTTGAGCAGGATGATCTTGTCCTGGCCAAGGGTGGGGGCGAGTTTGACCACATGTGCGATGGCATGGGCGGATTCCAGCGCCGGGATGATGCCCTCCAGCCGCGAGCAGAGTTGGAACGCCGCCAGCGCCTCGTCATCCGTCACGCCGACATAGTCCACGCGCTTGATGTCGTGCAGCCAGCTATGTTCCGGGCCGATGCCGGGATAATCCAGCCCCGCCGAGATGGAATGGGCTTCCAGAATCTGCCCGTCCTCGTCTTGCAGCAAGTAAGTGCGGTTGCCGTGCAGCACACCGGGGCGGCCTTTATTGAGGCTGGCGGCGTGTTCATGTGTCTCCATGCCCTTGCCCGCCGCTTCCACGCCGATGAGCCTGACCGTTGGTTCGTCCAGGAATGGGTGGAATAGCCCGATGGCGTTCGACCCGCCGCCGACAGCGGCAATCGCCACATCTGGCAGGCGGCCCTCGGCTTCCATAAGTTGCTCGCGGGCTTCATTGCCGATGATGCACTGGAAATCCCGCACCAGCTCAGGGTAGGGGTGCGGTCCTGCGGCGGTGCCGATGATGTAGAACGTGTCGTGCACATTCGCCACCCAGTCCCGCAGTGCGTCGTTCATCGCATCCTTCAGCGTGGCGGCGCCGGAGCTTACTGGCACGACCTCGGCGCCCAGAAGCTTCATGCGGAACACGTTGGGCTTCTGCCGCTCAACGTCCACCGCGCCCATGTAAATGGTGCAGGGCAGATTAAACAGGGCGCAGACCGTGGCGGTGGCGACGCCATGCTGCCCGGCGCCGGTTTCCGCGATGATACGGGTTTTGCCCATGCGCTTGGCCAGCAGAATCTGGCCGATGCAATTATTGATCTTATGCGCGCCGGTGTGGTTCAGGTCCTCGCGCTTAAAATAGATTTTGGCGCCCCCCAGATCATCGCTCAGCCGTTTGGCGTGCCACAGCGCGCTGGGCCGGCCCACATAATGCTTGAGGTAATAATCAAGCTCCACCTGGAAAGCAGGGTCCGCCTTGGCGGTGCGATAGGCGGCTTCCAGTTCCAGGATCAGCGGCATCAACGTTTCAGCGACAAAGCGGCCGCCATAATCGCCGAAGCGGCCGCGCGCATCCGGCCAGGCGCGCAGGCTGTTGGGGGTGAGATCGTTCATCCGGCTTCTCTAGCGCCGCAAAGCGACAGGATAAAGCAGGCAGAGTGCCGGAAAACGGGAGTTTCCGCTTGATCGAAAGCCGCGTCCCAGCTAGTAAATATATGTGTTGATGAGAATGATTCTCAATTGAAGGCGAAAGAAGGCTTAATATGATGGAGCATGGCGCGATCGGCGAAAACCATTTTCTGGCCGATGTGAAGCGTTTGCGTGTTTCGGCCCAGGCGATGATGGCGTGCTCCGCCGAGCCGGTGGGGCTGCTACAGGCCGCCATGTCCGCCGAAATTGCCTGCGTGTTGCGCTATAGCCTGATCGCTGTTTCCGCCGATGGGCTGGAGAATGAGTGGGTGGCGACCGAATGTGCCGCCCAGGCCGCCGATGAGCGCAACCACATGGTACGCCTGGCCGATCGTATTACTGAGCTGGGCGGCAAGCCGGATTATTTTGCCCCAGGCCTGGCGCTGCGGCATATAGCGCCGGAGGCCTCCAAGGGGTGCCTGCCGAGATTGTTCGCGGAAAATCTTGCCGCCGAGCAATGCGTGATCGAACTGTACCGCGAGCTTTCGGCGCATTTCGCGGACGACCCAAAAACCCGCGCGATTTTGGACGAGATCCTTGCCGATGAAGAAACCCATACCAGCGATATGGAAGATCTGCTGAACACGCAGCTGATCTGAGAGGTTTTTGCCGGCAAAAGGCCCCTTGCGGGGCCTTTTTCGTTTCAGCCTTCGCCTTGCGGGCGCTCGAACGCGTCTTTGCCGTCGAAGCGTTGGAGCTTCTCGATATGCATCCAGGTGAATTTCGCCCCGATGCGCTGCACCAGATAGGAGATTTCCGGCTGACCCTCGCTGCGGTTGGTCGCCAGTGAGATCGGTTGCTTCAGCATGAAGCGCGCGGCGAAATGGTCCACCAGGAAGGTCTGCCCGCCCGTGGGCGGATAGACGGTGACGCCACGGTTGGAAATGCCGGTGAGGGTGAAGGGGCTGTACTCGGAGATTTGCTCCAGCGTCTTGCCTAGTGTCTCAGCGTCCTGATCGGTTTCCAGAAATACGTCGATACCGACCAGCTCGCGGGTGGCAGGTTCCATATGCGCGGTCAGTTTTGGCCAGGCGGTGAGTTCCAGCTTCTTATAGGTGCGGGACTTCATGGCTGAGGTCCGGCCGAGATTGGCGATCACCTGATCGGTGAAAGCCTTGGTACCCACGCCATGGCCGCGCGGAGCGAGGTCTCCGGTGAGGTTGCGGCCCTCGGCCAGTGTCACGAACAGCGCTTGCTCCACCATCTCCGCCACGTCGAACGCGCCGATATGGCGCAGCAGCATGATGGAGGCGGAGAGCAGGGCAGTGGGGTTGGCTATGTCCTTGCCCGCGATATCCGGCGCGGAGCCGTGCACGGCCTCGAACATTGCCACCTGGTCGCCCAGATTGGAGGAGGGTGCGATGCCCAAACCCCCAACCAGTCCGGCCGCGAGGTCGGAGATGATGTCGCCATTCATGTTGGAAGTGACGATGACGTCGTAAGCCTCAGGGCGGATGACGAGCTGGTGGGCGCAGTTATCGATAATCACCTGCCCGGCGCGGATGCCGGGATATTCCTTGGCCACTTTCTCGCCCATGCGCTTCATCATGCCCTCGGTGAGCTTCATGATGTTCGCCTTGTGGGCAACGGTCACGGATTGGCGCTCCTCGGCCAGGGCAACGCCATAGGCGGCGCGGATGATGCGCTCGCAGCCAGGGGCGGTCATCAGCTTCAGGCACTGCGCGACGGTGGTGGTCTGCATGTGCTCGATACCCGCGTAAACATCTTCCACGTTCTCGCGGACGATCACCATGTCGATACCCCGCCCGGAGAAGGGCGTCTGGATGCCGGGCAGCTCCCGCACTGGGCGAATATTGGCGTAAAGCTCGAAATATTTACGCATCGTCACGTTGGCGGATTTGCCGCCATAGCCGATGGGGGTTTCCAGTGGGGATTTCAGCGCCAGCTTGTTGGCGCCGATGCTATCCAGCGTTTCGCGCGGCACGCCTGTAACCACTCCGCGCTCGAACGCCTTGGCGCCGGCCTCGGCGAAGTCCCACTCGATGGGGGCTTCAGCGGCAGCCAAGATCTTGATGGTGGCGTCCATAACCTCGGGGCCGATACCGTCCCCTGGCAAGGCTGTGACTTTTGTTTTCGGGGATTGAAGTGCATCGGCTGTCATGAGCACGCTCCATGCTTCGGATTTGCCGCTGGGTTATAGCCTGTGGCTATGGCGCGACATATAAGCGCAGGGCAATGCGGCTATGGGCTGCCTGCGGCTCTAGAGCCGGATGACATGAGATCGAATCGCCCCGGCGATCGCTCTCATGTCTGGATCCGTCTCTGAATCAAT
>JAGWOU010000200.1 GCA_028870815.1 Rhodospirillales bacterium
TCCGGGGGCGGCCAAGCGGCACGTTCTCGTCCAGGCTGATGCGCCCTGGCCGCGCGCTCATCACCACCAGGCGCGAGCCCAGGATGATCGCCTCATCTATGTCATGCGTTACAAAAATCACCGTGGCGCGGATGCGCTCCCACAGTTCGGTGAGGAATTCCTGCATATTTTCCCGCGTCTGCGCATCCAGCGCGCCGAAGGGTTCGTCCATGAGCAATACGCGGGGGTGCATCACCAGCGCCCGGGCGATGGACACGCGCTGCTGCATGCCGCCTGACAGCTCGTAGGGGCGGTGGGTTTCGAAACCTCGCAGGCCGATCAGCTCGATCACCCGGTCCACCTCCCGCCATTCCACCTTGCCACGCATCTTCAGACCGAAGGCGATATTGTCCCGCAGGCTGAGCCAGGGGTAGAGCCCGGCCCTTTGAAACACCACCACCCGGTCCGGTCCCGGCTTGGTGATCGGCGTTCCATCCAGCGTGATCTGACCGGAGCTGGGTGCTTCCAGCCCGGCCACCATGTTCAGCAGGGTGGATTTTCCGCAGCCCGAGGCGCCGAGGATGGTCACGAATGAGCCATCCTCAACGGTGAGGGAGATCTCGTCGAGCGCCGCCACATTGCCGAAACGTTTCGTGGCGCGCTCGATCGCGATGGGCATTGGCTATTTTGCCGCCGCGGCGGCGAAGCTGGGGTCCACCGCCTTTGCAGGGTCGCTGAGCGGGGAGGTGATGCGGCCGATTTTCAGCAGCACCGTGGAGGTGTTGGCGAGGGTTTTCGCGGTGGCGGCATCGGCCACGCCGGCACCGGTGCCAAGCACGTTCGGGGTGCCTTGGTCCGCCGCTGAGAAAATCTCATAGCCTTTCAGCTCGGAAGCGGCGGTCTTCTCGTCGATTCCGGCCTGGGCCGCCATCAGCGCCAGCGCCTTGTTCGGGTGCTGCTTGGTGTAGGTCACGCCCTCGTCCAGCGCCTTCACGAATTGCGCGGCAAGGGCCGGATGCGCCTTTGCCCAGTTCGTGTCCGCGATGCAGATGTTGTAAGACGACGCGTCGCGCGGCAGGTCGGCATCGGTTGTCAGCACTTTCGCGCCATCGGCCCGCAGCGCGTCAAAAACCGGGTCCCAGACGATGGCGGCGTCGATGCTGTTGGTGGAGTAGGCCACCCGCATCTCGGGCGGGGACATGTTGATCTGCCGGACGGAGTCGAACGGCACATTCGCCTGTTGCAGGAAGGTGGCAAGCTCGAAGCTGGCTTGAGAGCCCTGCACGATGGCGATTTTCTTGCCTTTCAGGTCGGCGATGGAGTTGATTCCGGTGCCAGGGCGCACGGCAATGCCGGCGGCGGTGGTGTAACGTTCCTGGTTATAGATGATTGCCAGTGGCAAGCCTTGAGACACCGCCGCCACGAAAGGCGGAATGCCCAGCCCGCACATGAATTGCAGGGAGTTGGAGGCCAGGGCGCTCATCGCCGCCGGGCCGGAATCGAAAAACTTCAGTGTGACATTGCCGGCGATGTCTTTCTGGAACAGTCCCAGCCCTTGCGTGACCATATACGGATCGGCGCCGTTATTCTCGTAGCCAATGACGATATCCGGCTGCGCGGCCATGGCCAATGGCGCTGTAGCGGCCAAGGCGCTGGCGCCCAGAAGCCCGGCGCGGAGAAGTTTCTTCAACATGATGCCTCCTTTGCTGTGTGGTTCATTCCCGCCCGCGCCAGGGCACGGAGCGGTTTTCGGCGAGCCGGATCACCAGCTCCATCGCGTAGCCAAGAATACCGATGACGATGATGCCCGCGATCACCACGGCGACCTGCAAGGCCTGCCCGGCATATTGCACCAGCCAGCCAAGCCCCTGATCCGCGGCGATGAGTTCCGCCGCGACGAGGCACGACCATGCCACACCAATGCCCACCCGCGCCGCGGTGAAAATTTCTGGCAGGGCGGACGGCAGAATCACATGGCGGAAAATTTGCCCTTCCGTGGCGCCCAGCGTGCGCGCCACGGAAAGCCGCAAGGGCGGCGTGGCCTTCACGCCGGAAATGGTGCCGATGATGATGACCGGAATGGTGCCAACCAGAATCAGCAGGATTTTGGGCAGCTCCCCGATGCCGAACCACACCACCAGCAGCGGAATATAGGCCAAAGGTGGCACGGGCCGGATGAATTGCAGAAACGGGTCGATAATGCGGAAGATAACCTGAACCCGCGCCATCATCAGCCCCAGTGGTACGCCGATGATCACCGCGCCGACAAAGCCCACCGCCACGCGCAGAGAACTGATGCCGATATCCACCCAGATCGTATGCCCGCCATAACCGATGGTGAACAAGGTTACGAAGGCACCCCACACCTTGGCGGGTGAGGGCAGGGCAATCGGCGGGAAAAGCTGGAGGACCGAGCAAAGCTGCCACAGCCCAATGGCCGCCAGCAGCACGACGGTGGTTGTTAGCCAGCCAGCATGCGGAATTTTGCCGCCCGGTGCGGGAACCGCGCGGCTGCGCGGGCCGGTCTCGGGCAAGGCTGGTTCCTTACCCGCCAATCTTGCCTCCTATGGAGCCGTGGCGCCCAAGGTTGATACGCATCCCGCCACCTTTGCCGGAAAGCCAGGCCGGTTCAAGGCCAAAACGGATAGGAGACGCGACCTGGCTGGTTGATGGCTCGCGTTGAATTCCGTTCCAAATGGGAATTTGCCAGCCGGCAGCTTTCAGGCCCGGGTGGTGGTGCGGGCGGCCGGACTTGAACCGGCACGGGATTGCTCCCAACGGATTTTAAGTCCGTTGCGTCTACCGATTTCGCCACGCCCGCACTGGGGCCTGTTTAGCGATTCTGGCGTCCTGGTCAAACCGTGGTTGACGCCACGGGGCCAAACTGGGCAGCAGGGGGTGAATGCCGCCGCTGCCATCAATCCCCAAGCCGTCCCCCGAGCTTAAGCGCCGCCTTGGCAGCACCTGGGCGGTGGCGCGGGTGCTTATCATGCTGGGCATCTGGGGCGCGGTGGGGGCAGGGCTGGTGGCGCTCTGGTTCACCTGGGACCTGCCGAATCCTACCATTGCGGTCACTCAGCCTCGCCGCCCGGCGATCCGGCTTCTCGACCCGCAGGGCCATCTCGTGGCCCGATTCGGCGATGTGTCTGGCCGCGTGGTGTTGCCGTCTGAGCTGCCGCCTTATGTTCCGGCCGCCTTCATCGCCATCGAGGACCGGCGTTTCTACGAGCATGGCGCATTTGATGGACGGGGTATTTTCCGCGCCCTGCTCTCGGATGTCATTCACCGCCGCGTGGTGCAGGGCGGGTCTACCCTCACCCAGCAGGTGGCCAAAACATTGTTCCTGGGCAACCAGCGCACGATGCGCCGCAAAGTGCAGGAAGCGTTTCTTTCGCTCTGGCTCTGGCGCCATTACAACCGGGCGCAGATCCTCGGCATCTATCTCAACCGCGTTTATCTGGGCGGCGGCGCTTACGGAGTGGATGCCGCGGCGCGGCTTTACTTCAACGAACCCGCGTCGCGTCTCACTTTGGCCCAGGCCGCCATTCTGGCCGGTTTGCCCAAGGCGCCCTCCAGCCTTAACCCGCTGGCGAACTCCCAGGCCGCGGCAAACCGCGCCACGGAGGTGCTGAACGCAATGGTCGCCACCGGCGTCATCTCACCCGGGCAGGAGAACGTGGCGACTGCGCAGCTTGGTGATGCCGCCTCGCCGGTTTCCCGCACCTCCTGGTTCGCGCTCTGGACCATGCAGCGCGAGGCGGCGCTGATCCCGGAGGGCGAGGATATCAGCTTTACCACCACAATGAATCCGGTGGCGCAGACAGCGGCACAGGCCGCGCTGGATTCCGTTATCGAGACGCAGGGTGCCAAATACGGTGTCTCACAAGGTGCGGTGGTGGTGCTGGATGCGCGAACCGGTGCGGTGCGTGCCATGGTGGGTGGGGTGGGCGACCGCGAAGGCTATAACCGCGCCGTGCTGGCGCGCCGCCAAACGGGCTCGGCCATCAAGCCCGTCGTCTGGCTGGCCGGGCTGATGGCCGGGATGTCGCCTGACAGCACGGTGCTGGACGCACCGTTGGACCTGCGCGGCTATCGTCCGCATGACTATGAGCGCGGCTATCGCGGCGAGGTGAGCATGACCGAGGCGCTGGCGGATTCCATGAACACCGCCGCCATCCGGATTCTGCTGCGCGCCGGCGGGCCACGCCGTGTGATTGCCGTGGCGCGCACGCTGGGGCTGGATGATCATTTTCCCGACGACGCCACCATGGCGCTGGGCACGGGTGGCGTGGGGGTGATTCAGCTTGCCGCCGCTTATGCCGCCTTCTTCAATGGCGGCGAGCGTGTGACGCCTTATGGCGTCACCGCCATCAACGGTGTGCCCGCCGCCATCACCCCGCCGGAGCGGGTTGTTCCAGCGGGGGATGCTTATGCGGTGGGTAATATGATGCGCCAGGTGGTACTTTCCGGCACCGGCAAGGCGGCGTTCATTCCCGGCGTGTACACGGCGGGCAAAACCGGCACCACGCAGGATTACAGGGACGGCTGGTTTGTCGGCTACGCCAAAGGGGACATCATCGCCGTCTGGCTGGGGAACGACAACAACACGCCCGGCAAGGAGCTTCTGGGCGGCACGCTGCCCGCGCAAATCTTCAAGCAAGTGGCGCAGGCATTGTAATTCACGCCGCCGCACCGTCCTGGCTTTTACCCTTGTTGAAGTCACTCATATCCGCCTCGAACACCTCCTGCAGGTCCTT
>JAGWOU010000201.1 GCA_028870815.1 Rhodospirillales bacterium
CACATCGAGAAAGCCATCTGCATCCATGAGGAAGATGATGGCATTCTCTGGAAACATTGGGATTTCCGCACCGAGCGCACAGAGGTGCGGCGCGGGCGCAAGCTGGTGATTTCCTCCATCTGCACTGTCGGCAATTACGAATATGCCTTCTACTGGCATTTCGATCAGGCGGGGATGATCCAGTTCGAGATGAAGGCCACCGGCATCATCAACACCTCCGCCTGTATTCCCGGCCAGCCGACCAAGTACGGCGTGGAAGTGGCGCCCGGCGTGCAGGGGCATATTCACCAGCACGCCTTCTGCGCGCGGCTGGAAATGGCCGTGGATGGCTCTGGCAATTCCATTGTGGAATGCAACAGCTATGCGGAAGAGGATGACGCCAAGAACCCCTATGGCAACGCCTTCTACCAGCAGGACACGGTGCTGAAGACTGAGCTGGAAGCCTGCCGCAAGGCCAACCCGGAAACGCATCGCTACTGGAAAGTGATCAACCCCAACAAGTTCAACCATACCGGCAAGCCGGTGGGTTATAAGCTGATGCCGGAATCCACACTCACCCCATATTTCAAGCCTGGATCGCCTTCGGGCATTCGCTCCGGATTCATGAAAAACCATCTCTGGGTCACGAAGTTTGACGCGGAGGAGCGCTATCCGGCGGGTGAGTATATGAACCATTCCAGCGGTGCGGGCGGGGTTGAGGATTTCGTGAAGCAGGACCGCAACCTGGAAAACACGGACCTCGTGCTGTGGCATGTGTTCGGACTGCACCACCAGGTGCGGACCGAGGATTTTCCCGTGCAGCCTTGCATCAAAACCGGATTCAAGCTGATGCCGACAGGGTTCTTCGACCAGAACCCCGGCATTGATGTCGCCCCCGGCGTGAACAAGGCCAGCAAACTGCACGGCACGAGCTGCTGCGGGGGATAAATATTTTCGGCATGCCGATACGTAAATTCGGCATGCTGTTTGCATCGCAACATTTATTGCTTGCGGTTTTGCCGGGCGGCTCCTCCGGCAGAATCGCGGCTCAGTTTCAACCAGGAGGCTTTTTGTATGGTCGCCACGACGGATATTGCCGCTCATGCCCCCTCGCAGCTCAAACACGGTGTGCTCAACCGGTTCGAGATGATGGGCCAATCCATTGCTAATATCGCTCCCACCCTGACACCCGCGCTGAATATCTCGGTGGTGGCGGGGCTCGCGGGCGTGGGGTCGTGGATGGCCTATCTGATCGCCACCATCGGGCTGGTGTTTGTGGGGGCATGCATCGCCATTCTGGCCCGGCGGCACCCCGAGGCGGGATCGTATTTCGTTTATATCGGCCGGAATTTCGGCCCGGTGGCGGGCGCGCTGGCCGGCTGGGCGATGATCCTGGCTTACCTGACCACGGCCGCCGCCGTGGTGTTTGGCGTGCCACTGTTCCTCGGCAATTTGCTGGCTGTGTTCCAGATCACCCTTTCAAACGCGACACTCACCGGCATCGCGATATTGTTCCTGGGCTTCGTGGTGTTCGCCGCCTACCGGGATATCCAGCTTTCCTCCCGCGCGGCGCTGGTAATGGAGTCCATCTCCATTGGCATCATCATCATCATCACCGCCATCGTCATCGGCAAGCACGGCACGCTGGTGGACCCGGTGCAACTGAATATCGGCAAGATCAATTTTGGCGCGGTCATGTCCGCCCTGGTGTTCGGCGTGTTCAGCTTCGTGGGCTTTGAGAGTGCCGCCACGCTGGCCAAGGAATCCGCCAACCCGCACAAGAACGTGCCCTTCGCCGTGGTTGGCTCCGCCGCCGTGGCGGGGATTTTCTTCGTCATCATCTCCTACTGCATGGTGATGGGCATGGACGACAATGCCGGCGCCATCGGCGGCTCCTCCTCACCCTTCGCGGCGATGACCAACAAGGCGGGCCTGCCCTGGGCCGCGGCAATTGTATATTTCGCCGCCCTTATCTCCGCCTTTGCCTGCGCACTGGCCTGCATCAACGCCAGCTCGCGCATCCTGTACTCCATGGGGCGCTACCAGTTCCTGCACGGCTCCATGGGGCTGGTGCATAAAACCCACAAGACCCCGCACTTGGCGGTGCTGGCCTCCGGCGTGCTGACGCTGATCCTGATTCTGGCGCTGCTGCCGGAAGGCTTCCTGAACGCCTTCGGCCTGACCGGCACCATCGCCACCTATGGCTTCGTGGTGGTGTATTTCGCGGTCTGCATCACCGCCCCGGTGGATGCCTACCGCAACGGCGCGGGCAGCCCGGTGCATATCGTACTGGGCGTGCTGGGCACGGTGCTGATGGGCTTCGTGATCTACAGCTCCGTGGTGCCTTACCCGGCGGCGCCGTTTAACGCCCTGCCCCCGGCCTTCGTGATCTACATGGTCATCGGGCTGGTGTGGTTCCTGGTGCTGAAGAGCAAATCTCCGCAGGTGCTGGCCAGCATCGCCAGTGACATGGAAGGCTGAGCAACGCGCCTTTTCCGGCCCCAGGCGAGAGCCTGGGGCTTTTTTGCGGGCATTGACTTCTCAGACGAGGCGAAGTACCCGCAGCCTCACCTCAACGGCGGCGTAGCTCAGTGGTAGAGCAGGGGAATCATAATCCCTTGGTCGGAGGTTCAAATCCTTCCGCCGCTACCAGGGTTCCAACAAAACCAAAGCTTAATCTCCCTGGAATTGTTCATCGCGGGGCAGCCCCCCAGGTGAGTCTCCTGGCATACGGAGATTTCCATGGTTAATGAAAACGAATTTGAAGGCGCGGCACGGGAATTTGGCGGCAGGGTGCAGGATGCGCTGGGTGGCCTGACCGGAGATGCTAAAACCCAGGCCGAAGGCAAGTGGAACCAGGCCGCCGGGCGGGCGCAAAGGAGCTTTGGCAGCGCGGTGGATGACGTGATCGACAATGTGCAGGACCGGCCATTGGCTGCCCTGGCCGCCGTTGCCGGCGTGGCGTTTCTCGCTGGCTGGCTGTTGCGCAAATAAAGCCATAGCTGCCTGGCGCGCGGATGATATCCCGCCGCCAGGCGGTTTGAGAAGTTAAGGGTAAAGTCCGCGCTCGTTGCGGGCTTGCAGGATTCGCTCGCACGCCACCACGAAAGCGCCGGTGCGCAGGCTGAAATTATATTTATCGCAGGTGGCCCAGATATGGTTGAGGGCGCCGGTGATGATCTTGTCCAGCCGGAGGTTGATCTCTTCCTCGCTCCAGAAAAACGATGAGAAATCCTGTACCCATTCAAAATAGGAGACGATGACGCCGCCGGAGTTGCAAACCACGTCCGGCAGCACGGTAATGCCGCGCGCGGCCAGTGCGTCGTCTGCTGCCGGGGTGGTGGGGCCATTCGCGGCCTCCAGCACCAGCTTTGCGCGCAAGCGCTCCGCCCGCGCCAGGGTGAGCTGGCCTTCCAGAGCGGCGGGGATGATGACATCGGTCTCGACGGTCCAGAACTCCTCGGTGCCCAGCACCTCGCCGCCCGGAAAACCCGCGACACTGCCGTGCTGGGCCACATGCGCGGCGAGCGCCACGGCATCCAGGCCGTGGCCGTTATAGAGGCCGCCGCCGTGGTCTTGCACCGCGACGATTTTAGCCCCCGCCTGGACGAACAGCTCGGCCGCATTGGCGCCAACATTGCCGAAGCCCTGAATGGCGACGCGGGCACCCTCCATGGGGATTTTCAGGCGCCGCATCGCCTCCCGCCCGGTTACGAACACGCCGCGCCCGGTGGCCTTCACACGGCCTAGCGAGCCACCCAGGCTAACCGGCTTGCCAGTGACTACGCCGGTGCTGGTGGCGCCGACATTCGCGGAGTAGGTGTCCATCATCCACGCCATGATCTGGGCGTTGGTGTTCACATCCGGGGCTGGAATGTCCCGCTGCGGGCCAATGATGATGCCGATCTCGCTGGTGTAGCGGCGGGTGACGCGTTCCAGTTCGTGCATCGAAAGGGTTTTGGGGTCCAACCGGATGCCGCCCTTGGCGCCGCCGAAGGGCAAGTTCACGGCCGCGTTCTTCACCGTCATCCAGGCGGAAAGGGCCATCACCTCTTCCAGCGTGACATCGGGGTGATAGCGCACGCCGCCCTTGCCGGGCCCGCGCGAAAGGCTGTGCTGCACGCGATACCCTTCAAAATGCGCGATCTCGCCGCTATCGAGCTGGATGGGTACATCCACGATCAGAACCCGCTTGGGGCGGCGCAGAGTGCCGGACCAGCGGGCAAGCTCACCCATATAGGGCAATACACGGTCTACCTGGGCGAGGTAGGTACCCCAGGGGCTTTCGGGTGTGGGCGAGACATAGGACAAGGTGCCAAGCTGGGCGTGGGCTTGTTGCGTATCGGGCAAAATGAACTCCTTTAGCTGGAGGTCTGCTTATGGTTCTTGTAGCCATCGACGGGCTGGCCCGGCCTTGCGGCCGCGCGCAGCCGTGTTCAGGCTACACCCGAAGCATGAAACCAGCCAGGAGCCGAGAAATGCGACGGGGGAATTGCCGCCGCGCGTTATCTGGGGGTTATTTGGCCTGGGAGACCAGCGGCGTGGTGTCGCTTGTCGCCTTGTCGTAGCTGATGACCGTGCTGCCGGCGGGGTAGCCGTTCTTTTGCAGGATATAGGCCATTATGTCCTCATACTGCGTATGGGTAAGGCTGCCCGGGACGCTAGCGGGCATTTGTTGAGACAACACCGTGAACACGCTGCCAATAGTGGTGCCCGCGGGGGTAA
>JAGWOU010000202.1 GCA_028870815.1 Rhodospirillales bacterium
CGCGATGGCTTCCGCGATGGCGGCGAAACTGCCCACGGGCGTGCAGAGAATCACGCCATCCGCGTTTTCCACGGCTTGCGCCGCGTCCGCCACATATTCATCGCCAAGCCCCAATTCCTCGGCGCGCTTGAGGTGTTCCGGGTCGGCATCGGAGATGACCAGATGCCCCACCGTGCCGGGATGCAGCTTCAACGCGCCCGCAATGGAAGCCCCGATATGGCCGATGCCGATCAGCACCAGCCGTTTGAACAGCATCTCAGCCATGGCAGAACTCAGTCAGAAGCTCGGCCACGCGGCTGCATTCTTCCGATGTGCCGATGGTGATGCGCAGGCAATGCGGCAGGCCGTAGGATTTCACTTGCCGCACGATAATGCCATGGCGGCGCAAATGCGCATCCGCCGCCCCGGCGCGCGCGGTGGTGACGAAATCCACCAGGATGAAATTCGCCTCGGACGGGATCACTTTCAGCCCGCTCTGCGCCAGGCGCTCGGCAAGGCGGCGGCGTTCAGCGCCGTTATGGGCACGGCTCATCTCCAGCCAGCCCGGCTCCTCAAGTGCTGCGATTCCAGCGGCGGCGGCGAAATTGTTGATAGGGAAAGGCGGGCGCACGCGGTTCAGCACGTCGATCACCGCGGGCGGGGCGTAACCCCAGCCCAACCGCGCACCGCCCATGCCGAAAATCTTGGAGAAGGTGCGGGTCATCACCGTGTTTTCGCCCGCATCCACCAGCTTCACCCCTGCATCGTAATCCGCGCGTTCCACATATTCAGAATAGGCGGCATCCAGCACCAGCAGCACATGCTCTGGCAGGAAGTTGCGCAGGCGTTCCATCTCGCCTTGGCCCAGCATTGTACCGGTGGGGTTGTTGGGGTTGGCGATGAACACCATCCGCGTGGCGGGAGACACCAGCGCCAGAATTGCGTCCACATCCGTGGTGAGGTCTTTCTCCGGCGCTTTCAGCACAGTGCAGCCGGCGAGCCTGCCGGAAATCTCGTAAATCGAGAATCCGTGCTCGCTCATGATCAGTTCCGTGCCCGGTCCGCCGTAGGATTGGATAAGCAAGGTGAGAATTTCATCCGAGCCATTGCCGCAGACAATCCGTTCCGGGTCGAGACCAAATTTGGCGCCGATGGCCTGGCGCAGTTTCAGCGCCCCGCCATCCGGGTAGCGGTGCATGCTGGCGGCGGCTTCGGCGATGGCTTTCAGCGCGCCCGGCGGCGGCCCAAACGCGCCCTCGTTGGAGGAAAGCTTGGTGGGTTTCTCGAACCCCGCCAGCTTTGATTCGCCACCGATATAGAGAGGCACGGAGAAAATCTCCGCGCGCGCGGCGGGTTTATTCACCTCGGTTCGTCTCGCTGATAGGCAACGCGTAACCGCCGGCCACCTGGGGCGGCGCGTCTACCCCGGCAATGGCGGCAAGCCTGGGGTCGGCATCGCTCACCAGCCCCTCCACCTCAACCAGCGCCAACAGCCGCGACTCGCCGGGCAGGCGCTTCACCCATAGCGCGGCCGGCGCGAACCCCGCGGCGGCCACCTGCTCCATCAACCGGGTGCGGGAAACATCGGCATTGAAGCTGAGCAGAATCAGCCCGCGGTCATTGTCGCTGGCATCGGGCGGCACCGTGGCCACCACATAGGCCTCGCCGGTCGGCAATCCCTCCGCCCGGCGCGTCCAGAACGGAATTTTCGCGATGACATAGAGCCGCACCCGGCTATTGGCGGCCAGCATCGGCCACCAGCCGCCAGTTGCGTCGTCGCCTTCGCCCAGCGGCGGCAGCACGGCCAACTGGGCACCGCCTTCGCGGGTCAGGTCCGCCAGGGTCTGGGCCGGGTTGTGGTGGCGGCGCACGGGGGTAAGCGGGCCGAAATGCTCGCGCGCCAAGGCCAGGCGGGTCTCCGCGCTCTCGCCGTCGCACACCGCCATGGTCTGGCCGCCCTCGATGATCAGCGCCGCGCCGAACATCTCCCGCCAGATCCGCACAATCGCCTGGGCTGGCCAGGGTCCCTTGTGCCTGGCCAAGAGCCGGCGAAGGATGATGGCTTCCCGCCCAGGGCGGATCTTGGTGCCCTTCTTTCCTCCCTCCGTCGCGACGCTTTCGATAACCTTGGCGCGCTTCATCAGCAGATCGTGGATCTGATCGTCGATCCCGTCGAGTTCGGCGCGCAATTCGGCCAGGCGCGAGGCTGGGGGGGAGAGGTCGTTCATCGCGATGCTAGATAACGCATCCCAAGCCTCCGCGCCAAGCCGTATCCGGTTTGTGGCCCACCCATGTTCCGGCGGGGATTGCACCCAGGGTTCCGCCAGCGCATATCCGGTTGTCAGAATGGACCAGACCCCCGCCGGCACGGATTTTCCACATCAAAGCGTTACCTTCCCCGAGGGCTTGGCGCTGGATTGCGGCCGCGTGCTGCCCAGCGTGACTGTGGCTTACCGCACCTATGGCGCCCTCAACGCGGATAAAAGCAACGCGATCCTCATCTGCCACGCCCTCACCGGCGATCAGTATGTGGCCGAGCCGAACCCCGAGACAGGCCGCCCCGGCTGGTGGGAGCGTGTGGTCGGTCCCGGCCGGGCGGTGGATACCGAAAAATATTTCGTCATTTGCGCCAATGTGCTGGGCGGCTGCATGGGCTCCACCGGCCCGCGCTCGGCGCATGGCGAGCGCCCCGGCGCGCTTTGGGGCACGGATTTTCCGGTCATCACCATTCACGACATGGTGCGGGTGCAGAAGCGGCTGGTGGAGCATCTCGGCATCTCCAGGCTGTTCGCGGTCATCGGCGGTTCCATGGGCGGTATGCAGGTGCTCTCCTGGGCGGTGCAGTTTCCAGAGATGGTGTTTGCCGCCGTGCCCATCGCCGCGGCCTGTTATCACTCGGCGCAGAATATCGCCTTTCACGAGATCGGCCGGCAGGCGATCTTCGCCGATCCCTGCTTTCGCAACGGCAATTACTGGGCCGAGGGCGTGCGCCCTGAGCGCGGCCTCGCCGTGGCGCGGATGACAGCGCATATTACCTATGTTTCGGAGGAAGCGCTCACCCGCAAATTCGGCCGCAAGCTGCAAAACGCCGAGGGGCTTGCAGCGTTTGGTGAGCAATTCGCGGTGGAGAGTTATCTGCAATATCAGGGCAGTTCCTTCGTGCAGCGGTTCGATGCGAATTCCTATCTCACTATCACCAGGGCAACAGATCTGTTCGACCTCGCGGGCGACCATGGCGGGGCGCTGGCCGATGCGTTCCGGGCGGCGAAATCGCGCTTCCTGCTTGTCTCTTTTTCGTCTGACTGGCTGTTTCCCACCGCGCAATCGCGCGCCATGGCCAGGGCGCTGAATCATGCGGCGGCCAATGTCTCCTTCGTCGAGGTCCAGTCCGACAAGGGGCACGATGCCTTCCTGCTGGATGAGCCGGATTTCCACGCCACGCTGCGCGGGTTTCTCACCGGCTGCGCGGAGCATGCGGGGCTTACATGAGTGGTGAGAAGAAGATTCGCGTCGATCTGGCGCTTATCGCCGGCATGGTGCAGCCGGGCTCGCGGGTGCTGGATGTGGGCTGCGCGCAAGGCCAGCTTATCGAGCATCTGACCAAGGCGAAAAACTGCGACGCGCGCGGCATTGAGATCGACATGGAGGAGGTGCAGCGCGCCATCGCCCATGGTTTGCCGGTGATGCAGGGCGACGCGGATACCGAGCTTGTCACGTACCCCGATGCCGCATTCGATTACGTGATCCTCTCGCGCACGCTGCAAGCGGTGGAGCAGCCGCGCGAAGTGCTGCGCCAGATGCTGCGCATCTCCACCCACGCCATCGTCTCCTTCCCGAATTTCGGCCATTGGAGCCTGCGGCTGCAATTGCTCACCCGCGGGCGTATGCCGATGACCGCCGGCTGGAACCGCATGTGGTACGAAACGCCGAACATCCATCCCTGCACCATCAAGGACTTCTTCGCGCTCTGCGACATGGATGGCTCTGTGGTGGAGGATTGGCTGGCGGCCGATGAGCAGGGGCTGCGCACCCCCTGGCGCCGCTCGCCACGGCTTGCGAATCTGTTTGGCGAGCAAGGGTTGTTTCTGCTCCGCAAGGCGTAAGCGCCCCGGCGGAAATTTCAGCGGCTATCCACCAACATCACCGGCGTCACGCTCACCCGGGCGATGCCTGCGTTCATAATGCCCAGTTCCTCGGCAGCACCTTCCGACAGGTCGAGAATCCGATGGTTGCGCGGCATGCAATCATCAACCTTCACGACAATTGAACGGTTGGCATCGTCCAGCAGCGCCACGCGCACGCGGGTGCCAAGCGGAATGGAGTGAGACGCGGCGGTCATCGCCTCGCCGGTAAAGCGGTCCCCTGTGCAAGTGCGATGCAAATACGGGCCCGGCTTATACCAGGAAACAGTGCCGGTCGTTGCTGGCCCGGCGGCCACGAGGGTGGGGGCGGGCGGTGGTAGTGGCAATGAAGGTGTGGAGGCTGATGGCGCGATGCTGGCCTGAGGGGATGGAACCGGCTGTGTGGCGCAAGCGGAAAGCAGGCCCGCCAGCAAAACCGCAGCCAGAACTGGCGCGGGGCGCGGGCAAGTGGGGCGGGCCGTCCAGCGTTGCGGGGGGGCGGTCAGTTCCATGAATTCTTTGTTAGGCACAATTGAGGCATTTGCATGGCACAGCCGGGAATGGGGCTTTTGAAGTGCGTGATGCCCTCT
>JAGWOU010000203.1 GCA_028870815.1 Rhodospirillales bacterium
GGGTCCAGCCGCCAGCGGGATTTGATGATGCGTCTGACAGCGAAATTATCGATCCCCAGCGACCCGATGGGCTGCAATTTGCCAAGGCTGATCCCCGCGCCGTTTTGGAAGGCGTGATAGATGAGTTCCGAGCAATATATCTGATCAGGCGCCATGCGGAAGAAAAAATCATAAGGCGTGCCTTCGAATTTTTCCGCCGCATGCACGATGCGCGCAGCGTTGTCGGCATTGAGCCCGCGAAAGCGCGTGATCGTCAGCCGCTCGCCATAGCTTTGCTTTATCCATGCCGCGAGAGGCGTTTTCACCACCACATTCGCCGCCTGGATCACGTAGATCTTCCCGTCGGGATCTTTCTCGACAATGCCGACATGCGTGTACAGGCTGCGCGTTGCCAGAAATATCGCCAATGCCTGGTCGGACCGCGCGGATTGAAACAACACATCGCCATTATGCAGCGGCGGCAGGTCGGCCAAACGAGGTTCGGTCAGCTTCACCCATGCAGCCCCCGCACCCGCCGCCACCAGCAGCAGCACAAAAAGCCCCAGCAGGATGCGCCGGATTTTCATTCCTCGATCTTGTATCCCAAACGCTCGATCACCGGGCGAAGAATTTCTATTACCGGCTCAAGATGTTTCAAATATGGGCGGTAACGGTAGCGCGAACGGTCATAGAGTTTCTCCGTCACCTGCGCATAAGATGCCGTGCGGGCATAACGCGTGTTCTCCTCGAAGGAGAGGCAGCGCGGATCGAATTCGATCCCGATGAATTCTAGAAGTTTGCGAAGCTGCGCCTCCTGGTCCGTTACCATATCCTCGTAGCGCACGGGCAAATAGCGCATCTGCAAATTCTGCCGGTAATGCTGCACCAAATCCGCCACAAGATTATAATGCGCCGCGATGCTCTCAAGCTGTGCCGCGCAGAAATAACCATGCGTCAGATGGTTTGAATAAACCGAGAGTACCACGTCCAGCGGGTGGCGCAGCACGTGGATGACGGGTGATTGCGGAAACAACAGCGAAATGAGGCCGAGATGCATCTCATTCAGCGGCATCTTATCCGTGAAAAATCCTGCTCCGTCCTTAAAGAAACCCGCCTTGCGCGCGCGGTTCAAATAATAGTCGCGCAATTCCTCCAACCCGTCGCGCTGGTCGCCCATCCACAACTCCGCCAGCGCCTCCGGGTAAGCCAGCGGGCTGGCGAGCAGGCGCGGCATGATCTGCGTGATGTCACTGATGAAGGGCAGCTCATCGCCCGCCGAAATTTGCGGATGCACGCTCAGCATTTGTTCAATCAGCGTGGTGCCCGAACGCGGGAAGCCGAGAATGAACACGGGCTGCGGCATATCCGCGCGCGGGGCCGCCACGGGCAGCGTCGCCAACCGGCGCGCGGTGAAAAACCCTTGCAGGCGCGTGGCCATATCCAAAGCCGCCTCTTCCATATAGGCGCGGCCACCGCGTTCCAGCGCGGTTTTCTTGCCTTGGTCGAAACAGGCGAAGGCTTCGTCGTAGCGGCCCATCTGGTCCAGCAGCCGGCCTTTTTCCGAAAGTTCGGATGGGCCAAGCTGCCGCCCGTCCTTCTCCGGATGGTCCAGGATCGCCAGCGCCTCCTCGTTGCGCTTCAGGCGGGAGAGCACGGTGGCGCGGGCAAGCTGCATGGAAGGCGTGCCGGGCATCAACCGGTCCGCCTCGTCCAAAAGTTCCAGGGCGCGGCTGAATTTCCTGTCTGCCTCCTCCATCTTCGCATAGCCCAGAATGGTTTGGGCCACGCCCGGCCTCAGTGTCGTGGATTGCTGGTAGAGCGCCCGTGCCTCCTCAATCCGCCCCTGGGTTTTCAGGTTCCAGGCGAGGTTGGCGAGTGTAATCGGCTCCTCGCCCTGCGCCAGTTCCAGCACGCGGCGGTAATGATATTCGCCCACAAGCGGGCGGTTGGCCTCTGTGAGTACAAGGCCCATCAGATTATGCGCCTGGGCGCTTTGCGGCGCGATTCGGATGGCGTTGCGCGCATGCAGCTCCGCCTCGGCCAGCGCGCCCCTGGAGAGCAGCAGCAATGCCAGCTCGTTGGTGGCGGTAAAGTTGTTGGGATTCAGCGCAACCACACGCTTCACCAGCGCCTCGGCCGCCTGCGGGCGGTTCTGCTGCCGGCAAAGCCGGTACAGCAGCATCAACGCCTCCTCATGCCCAGGTGCGAGTTCCAGCAGCTGGCGCGCTGCTGCCTCCGCGCCCGCCAAATCGCCAGCCTGGAATGCAGCCTCCGCCTTCGCCATCAGGGGCGCCAGCAGCCCCGTCGCGTCCTGGGGCGAAAGGGTAGACGTATCAAGCGAACAACAACGCTGCCGCCGCAGGCCGGAACCGCAGGCGCAAAGGGTAAGATCAGCCATGGTGTGACTGTAACGGGGCCGGTTAAAACCGGCTAGCCGCCGGAAAAGCAGCTGTTAACCCGCAAAATTCAGGCCATTTTGCCGCCCACAGCCAAACGCCGGGGCACCAATACGGGACCAATCTGCGCCAGCACCAGCGCGCCAAACAGCAACACGCAGCCCAGCCAGCCGGTATGGCTCAAGCGCTCATGCAGAATAATCGCGGCGAACAAGGCCGCGAACAACGCTTCCGCCATCAGGATCACGGCCGTATCCGTCGCCCCGGTATGGCGCTGGCAAATGGCCTGAAGCAGAAATGCCAGCCCACCGGAAATAACGCCGCCATAAAACAGCTGCGGCAAGCAGCTTGCCAGCACGTGCCAATGCGGAACAGGACCACCCACGGCACAGCCCAGCGCCACGCAGGCCAAGGATTGCCCAAGTGCCGCCGCCACTGGCCGGCCCGTTCCCCGCACCACATGCTGCATCAGCAATATCTGAACCGCGAAACCCAGGGCGGAGAGGATCACCAGCAGATCCCCACGCGAGAGCGAATAAAACCCGCCGCCCAGAAACCATGTCCCGGCCAGGGCCAGCAGTGCTGCCAGCCATACCAGCGGATGCGGCGCCCGGCGAAAGAAAACCACCTCAAGCACCGGCACGAAAATCACATATAGCCCGGTGAGAAACCCGGCATGGGTCACGCTCGTCAACTCAAGCGCCCATTGCTGCAACAGGGTGGAGACCGCGAACACCAGCCCCAGCGGCACAATGCCCCCCAGCCCGGCAAAGACAGAGCCGGCCCGCCGTGCCTCCGCCACGCCCAAGGGTAGCACCGCCAGAAATGCCAGCAGGAAGCGTAAGCCTGTATACCAGCCCGCGCTCAAATAAGCGGTACTTTCCGCCTGCGCGACGAACCCCCCGCCCCAAAGGGCAGCGGCCAGAAGAAGCAGGAAATTGGCTGTAAGACGGGACATAAGAAAATCCCCTGCTTCTCCTAAGAAAAGCAGGGGATCGCAACCATACGCTTTGTAAGGGCTGGGGCGCGGTTAATGCGCCTCTTCCGGAGCCTTCTCGTCGTCGCCATCACCCTCCGCTTCAGGCTTTGGCAGCGCCAGGGCCGGGGCTTCGGAGATGTCGAACGCCAGCTTGCCGTCCTTCACGCTCACCTTCACAGCACCGCCCTTCACCAGCTTGCCAAATAGCAGTTCCTCGGCCAGCGGCTTCTTGATCTGCTCCTGGATCACCCGGCCCAGCGGCCTTGCGCCGTAAAGCGGCTCGTAACCGCGTTCGGCCAGGAACTCCTTGGCAGCGGAGGACAGCTCGATGGTCACGTTGCGGTCGGCCAACTGTGCCTCCAGTTGCATGACGAACTTCTCCACCACGCGGCCGACAATTTCGGGCGTCAGCGCCGCGAAGGGGATAATCGCATCCAGCCGGTTGCGGAATTCCGGCGTGAACAGCTTCTTCACCGCATCTTCATCCTCACCCGTGCGCACCGTGCGGCCGAAACCAATCGCCGGCTTCTGCATATCCGCGGCACCCGCATTGGTGGTCATAATCAGGATAACGTTGCGGAAATCCACCTGCTTGCCGTTATGGTCGGTGAGTTTCCCGTGATCCATGATCTGGAGCAGGATGTTGAACAGGTCCGGATGCGCTTTCTCGATCTCGTCCAGCAGCAACACGCAGTGCGGATGCTGGTCGATGGCATCGGTCAGCATGCCGCCCTGGTCGAACCCGACATAGCCGGGCGGCGCACCGATGAGGCGGGAAACTGAATGCCGCTCCATGTACTCGGACATGTCGAACCGCGTCAGCTCAATGCCGAGCGTGCTCGCCAATTGCCGCGCCACCTCGGTTTTGCCCACGCCGGTGGGGCCAGAGAATAGATAGTTGCCGATCGGCTTCTCCGGGTCGCGCAAGCCAGCACGGGAGAGCTTCATGGCGGCGGAAAGCGCCTCGATGGCGGCATCCTGCCCGAACACCATCGCCTTCAAATCGCGTTCCAGGTGGCGCAGCACTTCCTTGTCGTCCGCCGAGACCGATTTGGGCGGAATGCGGGCGATCTTGGAGACCATGTCCTCCACATCCTTCAAGGTCACGGTCTTGCGGCGCTTGTTCTCAGGCAACAGCATCCGCGCGGCACCGGCCTCGTCGATCACGTCGATCGCCTTGTCCGGCAGCTTGCGGTCGTTGATGTATTTGGCCGAAAGCTCCACGGCGGCGCGGATCGCGTCATCCGTGTAGCGCACCTTGTGGTGCTTCTCG
>JAGWOU010000204.1 GCA_028870815.1 Rhodospirillales bacterium
CCGCCGGGCGCGAGAGGACGATGCGATCGACCTTGCCCTCCAGCAGCATCGCCACGGCCTGGGCGACCGCGAGATAGGTCTTGCCGGTGCCGGCGGGGCCGACGGCGAACACCATCTCGGCCCGGGCGAGCGGCTCGGCTTCCTGCCCGGCGACATGAAGGAGAAGGTCGATCCCTATCTGCGCCCGCTCTACGACGCGCTGCACGACATGATGCCGGGGGAACAGGTGATCCGCCGGCTGGGCAACGGGGAGATCGAGGTGGCCCCGCTCGCCTTCATGCGCGGGCGGACCCTGGCCCATGCCTACGTGATCCTGGACGAGGCACAGAACACCACCGCGGTGCAGATGAAGATGTTCCTGACCCGCATGGGCGAGGGCACGCGCATGGTCATCACCGGGGATCTCTCACAGATTGACCTGCCGCCCAACACACGCTCGGGCCTTGCGGACGCGCTGGATACGCTGGAAGGCGTGCAGGGCATCGGCGTGACCCGCTTTACCAATGCGGATGTCGTTCGCCATCCGCTGGTGGCGCGAATCGTTGAAGCCTATGACCAACGCTATAAAGCGGTGAAGGAGCAGGCCCGGGAGCGGCAAGGTTAACCGCATCACGGTTGACTCAACCCCCACGGGTTTGCAACAGACCGATAGCTATGGACGACCCTGGAAGTACCAGCCCCCACGGGGGATTTGAAATTGTCATCACTGACCGGCGCTGGCGCGCACATGTGCCAGACGCCGTGCGCCGCATAGGCCGCGCCCTGGCGGCCACGGGCTGTTCCGCCAGCGTGGCGCTGACCGATGATCGCACGGTGAAAGCGTTGAATTTCCGCGACCGTGGCAAGAACAAGCCCACTAATGTGCTCACCTACGAACAGCCGCCGGAAATATTGCTGGCCTTCGGCGTGGTGGCGCGCGAGGCAAAGCGCGAGCGCAAGAGCATCGCCCGGCATCTTTCCCATCTGATCGTGCATGGGGCGCTGCATTTGCAGGGCTATGACCATCACCACCCCGGCGAGGCGCGGGAGATGGAGGCGGAGGAAACACGCATACTCGCCCGGCTGGCGGTGCCCAACCCCTGGAAAAACCGATGAGCGGCGCGCTCTCCCGCCTTTTGGGCAAGCTGCGCAGCCAGGAACAATCGGTGCGCGAAAGCATCGCCGAGCTGGTTCAGCAACAGGATAACGGCGCCGAGGATGTTCAGGCCGAGGGCGAATCGCTCGACCTGAACGCCCAGGAGCGCGCGCTCATCGGCAATGTGCTGCGGCTGCGGGATATCACCGCCGATGACGTGATGATACCGCGCCCGGATATCGTGGCGATGAAGGCGGATGTGTCGTTGGATGAAGCATTGGCGCTAATTCGCAAGGAAGGCCATTCCCGGATGCCGGTTTACCGCGAGCATCTGGATGATGTGGCGGGCATGGTGCACATCAAAGATGTGTTTGGCTTTACCGGCGCGCCAGCGGAGTTCTCGATAGACAAGATTTTGCGCAAGCCGCTGATGGTGGCGCCGCAGATTGCGGTGCTCGACCTGCTGTTGCAGATGCGCCAGATGCACACGCACCTCGCTCTGGTGGTGGATGAATATGGCGGCATAGACGGGCTGGTGACCATCGAGGACCTCGTGGAAACCATCGTTGGCGATATTTCCGACGAGCATGACGAGATTGAAGGCCCGATGCTGACCGAGCGGGCGGACGGATCATACGACATCAATGCCCGCTTACCGATTGAGGCGTTCGAGGAGAAGATCGGTCCCGTGCTGTCCGACGATGAGCGCGAGGCGGATATCGAAACCGTCGGCGGCCTTGTATTCAATTTGGCGGAACGCGTGCCCACGCGCGGCGAGATCATCAGCCATCCGGCGGGAGTTGAATTCATGGTACTGGACGCGGATGCGCGGCGTATCCGCAAACTCCGCGCCCGCCGCGTGAAACCGGACGACGCGCCTCCTGAGGATACATAAGGCAACGCGGCCCGGTTGTGGTAACATCCCAACACCGCGCCAAGCCGAACCAATTAAGGTGAACCACCATGCCTAGCCAAACCGCGGAGTCATTCCGCCATAGCCACGTGTTTCTTTCCACCGACCATGCGCGCAGCGAACGCCGCACCTGGTGGGTGATCTGGATTTGCGCGGCGATGATGCTAGCCGAGATTCTGGGCGGATGGCTGTTCGGCTCGCTGGCGCTGATCGCCGATGGGCTGCATATGAGCACCCATGCCGGAGCGTTGCTGCTGGCCGCCCTCGCCTACCGTTACGCACGCCGCCATGCCGATGATTCCAGATTTTCCTTCGGCACGGGAAAGCTGGGGGATCTTGCCGGCTTCACCAGCGCCATCATTCTGGCGATGATCTCGCTGTTCATCCTTTACGAGGCGGTGATGAGGTTTTTCGCGCCGGTTCCGATCCATTTCGCGGCGGCGATTCCCATTGCCTGCGTCGGGCTTGTGGTGAACCTGGCGAGTGCCGCCATCCTCTCAGGCGGTCATGACCATGGGCATGACCACGGGCACCATCACCATGGCCACCATAGCCATCACGACCATGACCATGATCATGACCACGAGCACGCCCATGGCGCGGGAGCGCGGGACAATAATATGCGCGCCGCGATCACGCATGTGGCGGCGGATGCGGCGGTTTCCATTCTGGTGATTGCCGGGCTGTTCGCGGCCCGTGGCTTCGGCTGGCTGTGGATGGACCCGCTGGTGGGAATCATCGGCGCGGTTGTGATTGCCAGCTGGGCGGTGCGGTTGATTCGCGACACAGCGGGCATTCTGCTCGACATGACGCCGGATGCCGCCATGCATGAAAAGCTGCGCGATGCGATCGAGACAGATGGCGACCAACTGGCCGATCTGCATCTCTGGCGGCTGGGGCCAGGGCATTTCGGCGCCATTCTCTCCGTGGCGACGGAAATGCCCCGGGACGCTGCTTATTACCGCCTCAGGCTTTCACGCTTCACCTCGCTCTCGCATCTGACGATCGAGGTGCAACGATTGTAAAGCGCCGCTTCAGCCCGGCGCCGCGATGTAAATAGCGCGGAAGTCGTTGACATTCGTGTGGGTCGGGCCCGTGACGATGGACTGCCCCAGCGCCTCGAAGAAGCTGTGCGCGTCGTGCCGGTTAAGGAACAGGCGCGGCTCCATCCCCTGTTCCACCGCACGGGCGCTTGTGCCAGGGGTCCAGATCGCACCGGCGATTTCCTCGATGCCGTCGATCCCGTCGGTATCCGCCGCCAGGGCATAAATGCCAGGATGGTCCTGCGCGGCCACACCGAATGACAGCAGGAACTCGACATTGCGTCCGCCGCGCCCCGCCTCTTCATGGGCACGCAAGGTCACGGTCGTCTCACCGCCGGAGAGCAATACGCAAGGCGGGGTGAAGGGCTGGCCGCGCGAGGCAATCTGCTGGGCGATTGAGGCCAGCACCGCACCGGCATCCCTGGCTTCGCCTTCCAGCCGGTCGCTGAGAATATAGGCTGGCACCCCTTCGGCGGTGACCATCCGCGCCGCGGCATCCAACGAAACCTGCGGGGTCACGGTCATATGCGCCTCGACCGAGGCAAGCCGCGAATCGCCCGGTTTGACGCTCTCGCTTTCAGGCGAGGCCAGCACGGCGGCAATCGAGGGCGGCACCTCGATCCGGTAATGTTCGAGAACCGCGGCGGCCTCGGCGCTGGTTGAAGGATCAGCCACCACGGGGCCGGAGGCGATTGCCGCCGGATCGTCGCCCGGCACGTCCGACATCATCAATCCGACGACTCGCGCCGGATGCGCCGCAGCAGCCAGGCGGCCGCCCTGAGTCTGCGAGAGATGCCGCCGGACGCAGTTGAATTCGTTGATCGTGGCGCCGGAGACCAGCAGCGCACGGTAGAGCGCCTGAATCTCGTCCAGCGCGATGCCCGGCAAGGGCAAGGTGAGCAGCGCCGAGCCGCCGCCGGAGACCAGCGCGATCAGCAGATCGTCCGGCCCAAGCCCCTGTGCGATCTCAAGGCAGCGCTGCGCGGCTTTGAGGCCGGCGGCGTCTGGCACGGGGTGCGAGGCCTCGACAACCTCGATCCATTGCGTGGGCAAAGCATGGCCGTAGCGCGTGACCACCAGGCCCTCCAACGGCGCGCCGTAATGCTCCTCCACAGCGCGGGCCATGGAAGCGGCCCCCTTGCCGGCCCCCAGCACCACGAGACGCCCGCGCGGGCGCTCCGGCAGGAATGGCTTCAGGCACCGCATAGGGTCGGCAGCGGCCACAGCGGCGTCAAAAGCGGCGCGGAGAAGAGAGGCAGGGTCTGTCATTGTACAAGATTCCGTGGTGCGTCAGCCAAAAAGGCGTCTATATTTCCAATAAGCTGATCCGCCAAGACCTGCATCGCTTCCTCGCTGGCCCAGGCGACATGCGGGGTGAGAATGAAATTCGGCAGATCGAGCAGCGCCGGCAGCGGGTGATCGGGCGGGGGCGGCTCAATGCTCGCGACATCGAACCCCGCACCGGAGATTTGCCCGGCGCGCAGCGCCTCCCCCAAGGCAAGTTCATCCACCAGACCGCCCCGGCCCGTGTTGATGAGCAAAGGCCGCCTTGCCATGCGGGCGAATTCCGGCGCGCC
>JAGWOU010000205.1 GCA_028870815.1 Rhodospirillales bacterium
TCTGGTCGAATAATGCGGGATGCTCGATCCTGTCATCCTGGCTCAAAGTTATGATCATTTGTGCTCCGTTTCGGTTCTTGAAACATCATGGCCAACAAAATATCAGCGCCGCTTGCGGGAGAGATTTGAACGTCTCCGGCATGGCGGATTCATGTTTACAAGCCGGACGATTCAGGCTGCAATCTTCCGAATCGGAATCTTGACAGGCCCCCTAAATCGCGCATCCAATAGGAGTTTTGTCTGAATTTCGGCCGTGCTCTACGCGCCGGACAACGCAAACGCCCTGCCACGTAAGATGACAGGGCGATGCTTCAGGGGATTGAAGGTATAGTTAACGATATATCTGTCTTGGTTATCGTGATGCGTTGGCCGCCCGCTTACGGGCGCAGCATTTCCCGAGAGACCGTCTTGGCAATTGCCTGCGGGATCGTGGCACAATTGAGCTTGGCGCAGCCGGATGTCAGATACAAACGAACAGCCCGATCTGTAATGCACAAGCTCGCCGCGATCTGCTTCACGGTCGCACCACGTGCCGCAAACTCCAGGCACGTCATCTCGCGCGGTGATAACGCAAGCTTCGGTGCGGTATCCCGATAGCCCGAAAGTTCCACGATCCGATCATGCATGTAATGCCCGATCATCTGGAACTCTTTCATGTAGCCGGCCCGGCGCTGTTCCCATTCTCGCATCGACATATTGGCGGTGACAGTAAACAACGCCCGCTCGCCACCAGCTCCGCGCACCGGTAGCGTTATACCCTGCCTGCCAACATCAAACCGGTCGGCTTCTGCGAAAAACCCCCGCGCCACGGCATTTTCCCGATCGAGCTGCGCCCAATCCAACGGCAAAAAACTCTTCGTGCCAGATACAACCACCGGATCGATTTTGAAGTAGTCATTGTCCTTATACTGCGCGACCCAGCCTGGATCGTAAGTCAAAACCAGGATCGGATTGAACATCTTCGCGCCGGGAATATAAACCGCGTGATAAGCCATATTCGCCAGATGATAGAATTTGCAAATATTGCCCGCAATCTTCTGCATGGCCGCAAGGCTGGCGGCCTCGCCAATCTGGGTGACGATCTCTTCGTAGCCATCATCCGATCCGGCAATCATCACAAGCCGCCCAGTTACATGGAGACAACGCCAAATTGCACTATCGCGTTACGATTGCTTGCGTAAATTGAAATATCGGTAATGTTTGGAGACAAATAATGGCCCCCGTTTTACATGGGCATTGCATCACCGCTGGCGGTCAGCAACACGCCGCCATCAGGGACAAACATCCCCGCATGGCGCTCCTTATACCACCGCACCCGCATGCGCTAGCATTCCTTGGTCTGTTGTAGCTGTATAAGATATTACCACACGGGACCTGCGAGATTAGAGATAGCGATTGCACCAGCCATTGAGATGACAAATGCGCCAGCTTTTGCACCAGCCTTTGAGGTGGCGAAAGCGCTACGGATTGCGCTGACGATTGAGAAATCCAGTCTGTCAAGATTCCGATTCGGAAGATTGCGCGCTCTGTGAAAAATAGTGAAGTTCGGCGCTGCTATTTCTGAGAGCCGGTGCTCATGTCACTCAAGCGCAAGCCCACTGACGCAGAAATCGAAACACTGGCAGCGACATTCCGCCCGCTCTGGCGGCCAGGTGATGTTGTACGGCCCTGGCTACGCCAGCACCGCGATATGCTGCTGGATCTGGTGCATGGCGAATGGTCCTGGGCCGCGGTTGGCGCCGCACTGAGCAAGGCCGGAATTACCTACCGCACCGGCACGCCCTGGACGGCCAAAGCCCTGCGCAGCGAATTCTCGCGCGCGCAGACGCCGCTGAAAGGCTACCGGCGCAGGGTAGGCCGCTCGGAAGCCGCTGCTTCTGAGCCGCCGCCCGTAAAGGCGCCGGTGACAACCGGAGCAGGGGTGGTTCCCCCAGCGGCGGCGGCCACACCTTCTGTCATCTTGCCCCTTCCGCCGGGGCCGGGACCATCCGCTGCCAGCGCCCCCCGTTTCAAGCCCGCCTCGCTTCGGGTCCAGGACCCGCCTCCGGTGCCGAGTGAGGCTGAACGCGTAGAAATCGAGCGTAACCGCCGCCTGACATTCGGGCCATCTGAACCCAAGGAGTAGAGCCAATGTCCGAAGACAAACCCAAACCGGCCCCCGAGTTGAACGGCGGCAAGCCGTCCGGCGCCACGCCCTATCGCCCCAACATGACGAAATTCATCGGTCCGCGCGCCGATGTCGTCAGCTTGGCGCCGCCCCAGGGACCGGAGCCCGAGATCGGACAAGGCATCGACCTCACGGGCCAAGCCAAGATCATCTTCGCCGCCGGGCGAGGCAAGACGGGTAAAACCACCCTGCTCCGCTGGCTCACCGAGACCTCGATCCGCAATGGAGGCACACCAATCCTGGCCGATGTCGATCCCAGCAACGCCACCTTCTCCGCCTATTTTGCCGATGTGGCCCGGCCAGAGACCGATAATCCGGCCGGGGTCACCGCCTGGCTGCAGGAGCTGATCGAATATTGCATCAATGAGCGGCAATCCGCCTTCGTCGATCTGGGTGGCGGTGATACCACTCTGCGGTCCCTTGCCGCCGAAATGCCGGGCCTGGCGGCGCATATCGAGGCCGCCGGCATGGCACCGGTCATGTTCCACCTCACCGGCGCCCAGCCTGAGGATTTACTCCCTGCCCTCACCCTGGCCGCGCGCGGGTTCACACCGGCGGCGCAAGCTCTGGTGTTCAACGAATATAGCATCGAGCCGGGCGCAACACGTGAGCGGGCCTTTGCCCGCCTCACCGCGTCGGACGCCTATGGCCGTCTGGCAGCTTCCTGCGTCAGGCTCTGGATGCCACGGCTGCACGCCGCCGAAGCCGTGGAAAGCCGCCAATGCAGCTTCGCCGCCGCGCGCGATGGCACGGTCACGCCGTCACTGGGGCTGTTCGATGCTGCACGGGTCCGCGTTTGGCTGGACGCGATGGATCGCCGCTTTGCGGGGGTCAGATCATGGATCCCATAAGCCCCGCCGCGCGCCGGGAAGCCTTGCACGAACAGATCAGCGAGGCGCAGATGATCTTGCGCCGCGCCGCCGCGGCCGCCGCCCTGAAGAGCGACCCTCTGGCGGAACAGCTCCAGGCCCTGGCCGTCTGTGTCGGCGCGCTGAGCGATCTGTACCAAGCCAGCGAAGCCACCCAGATCGACATCGCCAACACGCTGAAAACCCAGACCGGCGTAATCGCGGATGAAGCCATTTCCCGGGTCCACGCCTCGGGCATGGACATCGTCAACCAGCTCGCGCCGCAACTGGCCAACGCCGCGGACCGCACCATGCGCATGAAGATCACCACGCTGCGTATCCGCAGCATCGTGGGTCTGGGTCTGGCATTGGCGCTGGCCATCCTGGTGCCCAGCCTGTTCATCTATGCCGCAGGGCTGAATGATGGCCGCTTCCAGGCCGAAATCGCCGCGCATGTGATCCCCGCCGCCATGAAAGCCAGCCCTGCCGAGGCCCTCGCCTGGGGGCATCTGATGCAGGATAATGACGGCGTCACCGCCATGGCCGCCTGCCGCAAATCCATGCAGCAAGATGCCAGCGGACGGCATTATTGTTTCATGCCGGTATGGACCGACCCGATATCCCCCGCCGTGCCTTCAGCCCCCGTTCAATGACCTCCAGCGCCGCCGCCTGGGAACATTACCCTTGCCCATCCCGGCACACAGCCCTAAATATGACTACTGTAGTTCCATCTTGTTCGGAGGCCATCATGCGGGAAATTCAACTTCGCGACGCCAAGGCCAGCCTGTCGGCTGTGGTCGATGAGGCCCTACGCGGCGAACCCGCCATTATCACCCGCCACGGCAAGCCCGAGGCGGTCATTCTCAGCTTCGAGGAATGGCAGCGGCTCTCGCATGTGCCCTCTTTCGGCCAATTGCTGATGGCAGCACCTCTCGATGCGGACGATCTGCCGCCGCGCAACCCTTCCCCGCTCCGTGATAGCGGCCTCTGATCCTTGTATCTCGTCGACACCAATGTCATCTCGGCGCGGGCGCCGTCGCGCGTCCCTCTGCCCGATTTGGCCGCCTGGATGGATGCCCACTCGGCCCATTTATTTCTCTCCACGGTCACAATCGCCGAGATTGAGGACGGCATCGCCAAGGCCAACCGTGAGGGGGCAACCCGCAAAGCCCGTGACCTAACCGCCTGGTTGGAGACCGTGCTGCACCTTTACGCGGCCCGCATCCTGCCCTTCGACCTGGCCAGCGCCCGCCTGGCCGGGTGCCTATCAGACCGCGCCCGTGGCCAGGGTCATGCGCCCGGCTTCGCCGACATCATCATCGCCGCCACCGCCCAGCACCACGGGCTGACCATCCTGACCCGGAACCTGCGGCATTTTGAGCCGCTGGGCGTGGCAGTACATGATCCATTTATGCGCCTGCCCTGAGCATGGTCGTGGGCGGCAGGAATGGTTCATAAAGCCGCCAGTCCGCCTCCGACGGCCACTTCCGGCGCGATTGCGCCCATCAGTGCCAGTCCCGGTCTCGGTTTCATGACCCGATAGCGGCCGTCCGTGG
>JAGWOU010000206.1 GCA_028870815.1 Rhodospirillales bacterium
GCGCCCCAATAGGTGTCCTTGTCCGGATGCCAGACATCCTCGCGGCCGAAGCCGTAGCCGAAGGTTTTGAAACCCATCGACTCATAGGCGACATTGCCGGCGAGGATGATCAGATCGGCCCAGCTCAGCTTGTTGCCGTATTTTTTCTTGATCGGCCACAGCAGCCGCCGCGCCTTGTCGAGATTGACATTGTCCGGCCAGGAATTGATCGGGGCGAAACGCTGGTTTCCTCGTCCGCCGCCGCCGCGCCCGTCGGCGATGCGGTAGGTGCCCGCCGAATGCCAGGCCATGCGGATCATCAACCCGCCGTAATGGCCCCAATCCGCCGGCCACCAGTCCTGGCTGTCGGTCATCAGCGCGTGCAGGTCGCGCTTCAGCGCCTCAACATCGAGCGCCTTCAGGGCTTCGCGGTAATTGAAGTCCTTGCCGAGCGGATTGGTCTTGCTGTCGTGCTGGCTCAAAATGTCCAGGTTCAGGCTTCCCGGCCACCAGCCGGTTACGGAATCTGTTTTCGTGTTCGTGTTCCCGCCATGCATGACTGGGCATTTGCCGGTTGGTTGATTGCCGTCCAAAGTGACCTCCTGAAATTTAATTCAAAGCTGAATATTGGCCATTGCGTCAGCCGCCGAATTCTCAGTTCCTCTCTTGTTTTATGCACGCAGTGTGGGCCAGGAAGCTGAATAGGTATAGTTGATTTTAATTATAGTTTTGAGCGGTAAAACCTATTACATAGCCGCGATGGCACAAACACCCCTGGCCGGCACGTCGCTCCGGGACCTGGAATATGTCGAAGCGGTTGCCGAACTCAAGCATTTTAGCAAGGCGGCGGCGCGCTGCAACGTAAGCCAGCCGGCACTTTCAGAACAAATCCAGAAGCTTGAGGCCCGGCTTGGGGTAACGATTTTTGAACGCGGGCGGCGCCAGGTGGCGGTAACCCCGGCGGGAGAAAAAATCGTCGCGCAGATCGGCAAGGTGCTAGGCGCGGCGCGGGATTTGTTCGCGCTCGGCGCGGAGAGCGATGCTCTCTCAGGCGGCTTGCAGATCGGCGCCATCGAAACACTGGGGCCGTACTACCTGCCTTTTCTGCTGCGCCTGCTAAAAGAGAAAATGCCAGGGCTGGAGCCGCATCTCAGTGAGGGACGCACCGCGGCCCTCACTGAAAAACTGCGCCGCGGCATGCTGGACCTGATCATCACCGCGGAACCGGAGGAGCCCGGCCTCGGTGCGCAGCGGCTTTTCTTCGAGCCGTTTCTGCTGGCGTTGCCGCTTGAACACTCCTTGGCCAAGGCCACGCAGATTAACCTGAAACAACTGCCGCCTGGCGAGCTTCTGCTGCTGGAGGACGGGCATTGCTTGCGCGACCAGGCATTGGCGATTTGCGACGCCGAGCCAGGGGCGATGCGGCACTCAACCAGCCTGGAAACGCTGTGGCACATGGTGGCGGCGGGCGAGGGGATTTCTCTACTTCCCGCTTTGGCACTCGCGGCACGGCCGGATTTGCGGACGCGCATCATCAGCCGGAAACTGGAAGACAGCGCAGGACGATGGCTGACGCTGAAATGGCGTGCCTCCGACCCGCGCGAATCTCGGTTCAGGGAGCTGGCAGCATTGTTACGTCAGGTTTTACCGCCAGGTTTACGCGCCTAGAGCCGGGTGACATGAGATCGAATCGCCCCGGCGATCGCTCTCATGTCTGAATCCGTCTCTGAATCAATGAACTAGAGCGCGGGCTTTACTTAAACCCTTCCAGCACAAGCTTGCCCATGGTGTTGCCCGATTCCAGCGCCGCATGGGCGCGGATGAGGTTGGTGGCGTTGATGGGCCCCAAAATCTCCGTCATCGTGGTCTTCAGCGTGCCGTTATCCACCATGTGGGCAATCGCCTCCAACGTACGGTGCTGCACGCCCATGTTTTGCGTGTGCAGCACCCCGCGGGTGAATACGTATTCCGTGTGCAGCGTGGCGCTCTTGCGGATCAGCGGCGAAACATTCAGCTCTCCCGCATTCGATTCGATAATGCCGATCGCCCCTTCCGGCGCCAGCAATTCCACCAGCTTATGGAAATGCTGCTTCACATGCGTCACACAGAAAATATGGTCCGGCGGCGTCAGGCCCGCCTGCAAAATTTGCGCGCCGAGGTCGTGCTCATGGTTAACGGTGTGGTGCGCGCCAAGCGCGCGGCACCAATCCGCCGTATCCGGGCGGGAAGCGGTGGCGATCACGGTCATGTCCGTCAACTGCGCGGCAAGCTGGATGGTCATGGAGCCTACCCCGCCGGCCCCGCCCACAACCAGCAACGTGCCGCCATGCGGCTGGTCGCGCGGAATGCGGAACCGCTCAAACAGCATCTCCCAGGCCGTCAGCGCGGTCAGCGGCAAAGCGGCGGCTTCCGCGAAGCTGAGGGTTTTCGGCTTGTGCCCAACCAGGCGGTCATCCACCAGATGGTACTCGGCATTAGTGCCCGGGCGGTCCGGCACGCCGGCGTAAAACACCTCGTCGCCAACCGAGAAATTCTGCACTTCGGGGCCAATGCCGCGCACGATGCCGGCGGCGTCGAACCCCAGCACGCGCGGCTCGCCCAGCGGCTCGGCCGCCTGACGGATTTTGGTATCCACCGGATTGACCGAGACGGCCTTGATCTCGACCAGCAGATCGTGATGCCTCGGCACGGGCATGGGCAGTTCGATATCCTCTAACGCATCGAGCGCGGTTGTGGGGCGAGAATGGGTAAAGGCAACGGCTTTCATGGGATGACCCTCACTTTAGTTGGCCGGCTATCTCCATGATATCATGGCATGATTCAGCCTATCCGCAACAGACTCACACCCTCGCTGGCCAGCCATGCAGTGGCCGCTGGCCTGTGCGGAGTCAGCTCGTCGGTTAGCTGCCAAAACAGTTTGCCATGGTTCATGTGCTTCAAATGCGCCACTTCATGCGCCACCACGTAATCCTGCACAAATTCCGGCGCGCAGATCAGCCGCCAGCAAAAGGCAAGGGTTCCATCAGGCGCGCAACTGCCCCAACGGGAACGCGTATCTTTTATGCGCACCGCCCTGGGGCGCAGTGCGCCGCGCTGGGCGGTTTCAGCGGCCATGGCGGTAAGGCGCTGCCGGGCCAGGCGTTTCAGGCAGTCCGCCACGCGCCGGGCGAGAAATTCCGGCTCGCCGGTGACGAAAATTTTCCCGTCCTCCACCCAGGCGCCGCCGCGCCCGCCGGGCACATGCACAATCTCATGCGGCAGGCCGCGCACGGGCACCACGGCCCCTGGCTTCAGCGCCAAAGGCTCAGGCAGGGCCTCAAGCCGCTCATGCACCCAGGATTCATGGGTTTGCAGCAGTGAAAGCCCGGCCCGGCGGGAGGCGCGCGTGGGCAGAGTAATCACCACGCCATGGGCTGGATCCACCCGCAGGGAAATGCGCCGCGCCCGCGCTGAGCGCTTGAACATCACGGCAACAAGCGCGCCGCGCACCGGCACCATTTCGGTGGAGAGCTGCTCCGCCTTCATCGCCGCGGCTTCGGCATTTCGCCGGGCCAGTCCGTGACATGGTGCTCCAACGGGCCGGCTTGGCGCTCGTCTATGCAGCGCCCCGCCACCGAGGCGCCGGAATCAATCACGCTCTCCGGCGTACCGCTGCGCAAGGGGTGCCAGGGCGGCAGGTCCTTGCCCTCATGCAGCAGCCGATAGGCGCAGCTGGGCGGCAGCCAGTCTACCTTTTCCAACCGCTTCGGCGTCAGCTTCACGCAATCCGGCACGCGGGATTTGCGGTTGGCATAATCCCGGCAGCGTGCGGTTTCAGTATCCAGCAACCGGCAAGCGACGTTGGTGAACTCAACCTCTCCGGTGTCGTCGTCGCGCAGCTTGTGCAGGCAGCAGCGGCCACATCCATCGCAAAGCGATTCCCACTCCGCCCGGCTCATCTGCGCCAATGTTTTCGTGCGCCAGAATCCCATGCTCGCAACATAGCTTAGCTTCGTTCGCGCCGCCATGCCGGAGGTGAACAGGAAGATAACAAACGCGGCCCTCGCGCCCGTTGCGGTGCCCGGCACCGGCGTGGCAAGGTCGCGTCATGTTAAGACGCATCATGTTGGCAGGGTTGGGCGGTGCTTTGGCGCTGCCGCAGGCAAGCTGGGCAGCGCAGGATTTCGCGTCTTTCCTAGCCAGATTGCAGGCACGAGCCCGGGCGGCGGGCATACCCGAATCGATCATCCAGGCCAGCACATATGGGCTGGTTCCCAACCAGCAGGTACTGAAGCTGGATCATCATCAGCCTGAATTCACCCTCACCTGGGCGCAATATTCCAGCCGGGTGCTCAGCCAAACGCGCATTGCCACCGGCCAGGGCAAATACCAGCAAACACAGAACCTGTTTGCCGCCATTACCAGCCGCTACGGCGTTTCGGCGGATGTTATGCTGGGCATCTGGGGGCTGGAGACGAATTTCGGCGCCAACCAGGGCAGCTTCAACGTCATCGATGCGCTCACCACCCTCGCATGGGATAGGCAGAGCCATTATTTTGGCAATGAGGTCATCAAGGCGATGACAATCGTGGCGCG
>JAGWOU010000207.1 GCA_028870815.1 Rhodospirillales bacterium
CGGCGCGCGGATCATCGGGGAAGAAGTTGCGCTGGATATTCTGAGCGCCTTCCTTGGCACCGAATTTGAAGGCGGGCGCCACGAGCGCCGCCTTTCCAAGCTCAATCAGATTACGGAACACACACCATGAACGATCAGGGTTTCTCTCCACGCCTGCAGCGTTTCTTCACCGCCCCGCTGGCGGAGAGCGACCCTGAAGTGTCTGCTATCATCGGTCGCGAACTGGGCCGTGAGCAGGATGGCATTGAACTGATCGCCTCTGAGAACATTGTTTCCGCCGCCGTGCTGGCCGCCCAGGGTTCTGTATTCACCAACAAATATGCCGAGGGCTACCCCGGCAAGCGCTATTATGGCGGCTGCGGCCCCTCTGACGAAGTCGAGACCCTGGCGATTGAGCGCGCCAAGAAACTTTTCAGTGCCGGGTTCGCCAATGTGCAGGCCAATTCCGGCTCCCAGGCTAACCAATCCGTGCTGCTGGCGCTGGTGAAGCCGGGTGACACCATCCTTGGCATGTCACTCGCCGCTGGTGGGCATCTCACCCACGGCGCGGCGCCCAACCTTTCCGGAAAATGGTTCAACGCCATCCAGTACGGTGTCCGCGCCGAAGACGGGCTGCTGGATTATGAGGAGCTGGAGCGCCTGGCCCGTGAACACAAGCCCAAGCTGATCATCGCCGGCGGTTCCGCCTATCCGCGTTTCATCGACTTCGCCCGCATCCGCGCCGTGGCGGATGAGGTCGGTGCCTTCTTCATGGTGGACATGGCGCATTTCGCCGGTCTGGTCGCGGCGGGCATCTACCCCAACCCGCTGCCGCATGCCCATGTGGTCACCACCACCACCCACAAAACCCTGCGTGGCCCGCGCGGCGGCATGGTGCTCACCAATCATGAGGACATTGCCAAGAAGATCAATTCAGCCATCTTCCCCGGCCTGCAGGGCGGCCCACTGATGCATGTCATCGCTGCCAAGGCGGTGGCGTTTGGCGAGGCGTTGACGCCGGACTTCGTGGCCTACCAGGAAGCCGTGGTCGCTAACGCCAAAACCTTGGCGGAAACACTTGTGCAGCAAGGGCTAGCCATCGTTTCGGGCGGCACCGATTCGCACCTTATGCTGGTTGATCTTCGCCCGAAGAACACCACGGGGAAGGCGGCGGAGGCTTCCTTGGAGCGTGCCCACATCACCGCCAATAAGAACGCCATCCCGTTCGACCCGGCCAAGCCCGCCGTTACTTCCGGCATCCGCCTTGGCACACCCGCCGCCACCACGCGGGGCTTTGGCATTGCCGAGTTCAAGGAGGTTGGACAAATGATCGGTGAAGTCTTGGACGGCCTTGCCAAATCAAATGACGGAAGCAATGACGCGGCGGAAGCTGCCGTCGGCGCCCGGGTGCGGGCGCTCTGTGCCCGGTTCCCGATCTACCGTTGATCTGCTCTAGTCATGCGCTGTCCCTTCTGTGGTGAGTTCGACACTCAGGTAAAAGATAGCCGCCCCACGGATGATGCCAGCGCCATCCGCCGCCGCCGTTTGTGCCCAGCTTGCGGGCAGCGGTTCACAACCGTCGAACGAGTGCAATTGCGGGAGCTCACGGTCCTCAAAGCCGATGGCCGCCGCGTGGCGTTTGACCGTGACAAACTCGCACGCTCTATCCGCATAGCGCTTAACAAGCGGCCAGTTGACGAAGAACGGCAAGAGCGGATCGTGAACGGTATTGTCCGTAAGCTAGAGGCGAGCGGGGATGGCGAGGTACGAAGCGAGTCTGTCGGTGAAGCTGTGATGGAGGCGTTGAAGGAAGTTGACGCCGTCGCGTATGTCCGTTTCGCATCCGTTTATAGAGATTTCAGAGAAGCTGTTGATTTTAAAACTTTCCTTGGCGACATGGAGGGGGCGCCTCTGGCGCAGCCTGACGATCTTTCGGAATGAGTGACACAGACTTCATGCGTGCGGCTTTGGCGCTGGCTCGTCGCGGTTTAGGGCAAACAGCGCCCAATCCATCGGTGGGCTGCGTGATCGTCAATAAGGGGAATGTCGTTGGGCGTGGCTTCACCGCGCCAGGTGGGCGGCCTCATGCGGAAGTGATGGCTTTGCGTGCCGCGGGAGAGCGGGCGAGGGGTGGCACCGCCTATGTCACACTTGAGCCGTGCAGTTTTTCCGGAAAATCAGGTCCCTGCACAGACGCCCTCATATCAGCTGGGCTTTCCCGCGTGGTGCTTGGCGCGCAAGATCCGCACCCGAAGGTCAATGGTCTAGGTGTCGCCCAGCTTAAATCAGCAGGCATCCTCGTCACCGAAAACGTGCTCAAAGAGGAATGCGAAGCCGTCATCGCTGGCTTCGCGGCGGTTCAGCGAGAGCAACGCCCCTTGCTGCGCCTTAAACTCGCCACCTCCCTGGATGGCTGCATTGCGACCTCCGGGCGCGAATCGCAATGGATCACCGGTCCAGAGGCCCGCCTTGCGGTGCATGCCATGCGCGGGCGGCATGATGCCGTGTTAACCGGCGTCGGCACTGTTCTTGATGACAATCCTGAATTGACCTGCCGGATCGAGGGGTTCCGTACCGTCCCATTGATTCGGATCGTGGTCGATTCGCATCTTCGCACGCCCCTGCTTTCCAAGCTCGTGCGTGGTGCGGCCGAACACCCCTTATGGATATTGCACCGGGACGGCGCGGATAAACTGCGCCGCCGGGCTCTGGAAGATGCGGGTGCCAAACTCTTTGAGCTTCCCGGCTCAAGCGCGGGCGTGGATCTGAGCGCGGGAATGCAAGCGCTGGCGCGGGCAGGCATAACCCGGGTATTGGCCGAGGGCGGTGGAACTTTGGCCGCCGGCCTGCTTCGTGCCAAGCTGGTGGACCGGATTTCATGGTTCCATGCCCCCTGTATAATTGGCGGTGACGGTTATTCGGCCGTGCAAGCTTTTGGCATTTCCCGGCTGGAAGACGCTCCTCGTTTCGCATTGGCTTCCGCAAAGCGGCTGGGGCATGATATGCTTTCCCAATTCAGACGCGTCGAATAGGCCAGCCACGCATGTTTACGGGACTTATCACTGGCGTTGGCAGCATCCGCTCCGTCGCCGCTATCGGCAGCGGACAGGATGCCCGCTTCACAATCCAAACGCCGGATAATGAGGTCTGGAAGACCGCCGAGAAGAAACTCGGCGCATCCATTGCCTGCTCCGGTGTGTGCCTCACTGTCATTGAGGCGGGAAACAACTGGTTCACCGTCGAGGTCTCAGCGGAAACGCTGGCGAAGACGAACTTGGGCGATTGGCAGCCTGGCACCCAGGTCAATCTGGAAGGATCGCTGCGGCTTGGCGACGAACTTGGCGGCCATCTGGTCTCCGGGCATGTCGATGGCCTGGCGGAGGTTGTGTCACTCACGCCTGAAAATGGTTCCACGCGGTGGGTTTTTGAATTGCCCGCGGTACTCGCTCCTTTCGTGGCGCCCAAAGGCAGCATTGCGATCAATGGCGTCTCGCTCACCGTCAACGAGGTGGAGGGGCACCGCTTTGGCGTGAACATCATTCCCCACACGGCAGCGCACACGAATTTTGCAACCCTGCGTGCCGGAAGCCTTGTGAATATAGAAATCGATATGCTGGCGCGCTATCTCGCTCGTCAGCTTAGCTTCAAGGGTGCCTAAATGCTGCGCTGGCTGTATGTTCAGCCGCCAGCCCAGCGTTTTTTAGCCCGCGGCGGAAAAGGATTGCTTTAATGGACGGCGTGAACTCCCCCGAGACCTCCGGTCTGCAAGACTACATATCTTCAGCGGCCGAGATCATCGAGGAAGCGCGATCAGGGCGCATTTTCATCCTGGTTGACGACGAAGACCGCGAAAACGAAGGCGATCTTGTCATTCCAGCACAGTTTGCCACACCGGATGCAATCAATTTCATGATCAAGCATGCGCGCGGCCTGGTGTGTCTCGCGATGACCAAGGCTCGTTGCGAGACGCTGGGCCTGCCGCTGATGACTCAGGCCAATGGCAGCCGGCACGAAACCGCCTTCACAATCTCCATCGAGGCCAGGGAAGGCATTTCCACCGGCATTTCAGCCGCCGACCGCGCCCGCACGGTCGCTGTCGCCATCAATCCGGAGATGGGCCGTGACGACATCGTTTCCCCCGGTCACATCTTTCCCTTGATGGCGCGGGACGGCGGCACCTTGATACGCGCCGGGCATACGGAAGCCTCGGTGGATATCGCGCGCCTCGCCGGCCTCATCCCCGCCGGCGTCATCTGCGAAATCATCAACGATGACGGCACCATGGCCCGCCTGCCGGAGTTGGTGACTTTCGCGCAGCGCCATAACATCAAGCTCGGCACCATCGCGGACCTCATTGCACACCGCCGCACCACGGAGCGCCTGGTACGGCGCGTCGAGCAGGGCAATATCACCGCTCAGGACGGCACCGCGTGGCGTATGGTCGCCTTCGAGAGCAAAGTTGATGGCATCGAGCATCTGGCCATGATCAAGGGCGATATTTCCGGCGACGCGCCGGTGCTTGTCCGTATGCACGGCATGG
>JAGWOU010000208.1 GCA_028870815.1 Rhodospirillales bacterium
GCTTTTTTGAAAAATGCGGATTGTAATGTTTTGGTTGTGGATCTTTCGATGCCGCGATTGAGCGGTAGTGAATTGATCTCAAAGGTGACGCAAATTCGGCCGAATCTTCCGGTCATTGTTTTGTCAATGTACGATGAAAAACCCTATGTTCTGGAATCAATACGGGCCGGTGCTTCCGGATATATTACAAAAACGAGTCCATCCGCCGAATTGCTTGATGGTATTCGTCATGCGTCGCGGGGGGACTTTTTTTTGTGCTCCGCGGTTTCCGTGTACATGAAAGATATCTTGAAGAATTCAAGTGTACAGCCTCCGCACACAACACTCACGAAGCGCGAGGATCAAGTTTTTCGCCTGCTCCTCGCAGGCAAACGCGTGAATGAAATAGCGCAGAGTTTGTGCCTAAGCCAAAAAACAGTAAGCACACACAAGACTAGAATACAGGAGAAATTGCAGGCACCGTCACTCCCGGCGCTCGTTAAATATGCGCTTAAGCATGGTTTGACGTCGACCGATAAGCCGTGAGCGGTTGGCGCATTGTCGTGTTGGCCTTTTATCGGTTGGCAGTAAGTTCGCAATTGCGGATGCCTGTGCTGCTTGTGTCGTTTGTAGGATAATGTTGGTGTGGCTACATAAGGCCGAACGCACCACACCGGCAGTACTTTCAAGAGCAAATTGGTGAATTGGTAAGCGCTGCGTCGGAGATGTGTACGATATTATCATGACGTGGGCTGTCGGGCGGTGTATAGGGTTGATCTAAATGAACCTGGGTGAACAACGTGTCAGGTTATGCCACGCACGAAGTTTTCAATCAGCCGTCTCCGCTCCAGGATTTCAACGCCTGGGTTATGGACGCACCCTTGCGCGATGCGGTGGCGGTTTTCGGCGGCGTCTGGGCGCAGGCGCGGCTTGAAGCATGCGGGGCCCGCGTTGGCACGGCGCATGTGCAAGCCCTGGCGCGGTTAGCCAATCGCTTCACACCTGAGCTGCGCACGCATGACCGCTACGGGCATCGCATCGACGAGGTCGAATTTCATCCGGCCTGGCATGAGTTGCTTGGCATGCTGCGTGCCGATGAGGTGCATTCCTTCGGCTGGACGGAGACACGCTCTGGTGCGCAGGTGGTGCGGGCCGCTCTTTCTTATTTGTGGGCGCAGGGTGAGGCCGGGGTAGGCTGCCCCGGGGCCATGACCTTCGCCTCCTTGGCGGAGCTGCGCCACGCACCGGAGCTGCTGGCGCGTTATCAGGCTAAAATTCTCTCACCTCTTTATGATCTGCGCCCTGTGCCGCCCGCTGATAAAGCCGCGCTCACCGTGGCCATGGCCATGACCGAAAAGCAGGGTGGTTCCGACCTGCGGCAAATCGCGACAGAGGCCGTGCCGCTTGGGGGCGGCCGTTACGCGCTGACCGGGCATAAATGGTTTTTCTCGGTGCCTGTGGCGGATTTGTTTCTTACCCTTGCGCGCACACCGGCTGGACCAACTTGTTTTTTAGCCCAGGGGTGGCGGGATGATGGCAGCCGCAATCATCTGCTTCTGCAACGTCTTAAGGAGAAATGCGGCAACCGCTCCAATGCCTCGTCGGAGGTCGAGTTCCGAGGCCTGGAGGCACAGATTGTAGGCGAGGAGGGGCGTGGCATTGCCAGTATTCTGGAAATGGCTCACCTCACCCGGCTGGAATGCGCCCTGGGCAGCGCCGGGCAAATGCGCCAGGCATTGCGCCTTGCCCTGCACCATGCCAGCCATCGCACGGCTTTCGGGCATTTACTGGTGGAGCAGCCGGCCATGGCCCATGTGCTGGCGGATATGGCTCTAGAAGTTGAAGCGGCCACCTGGCTGGCAATGCGTGCGGCGGCGGCGCTGGATGCCAGCCCGCGTGACGAGAGCGAACGGATTTTGAGTCGCCTAATCGTGCCAATCACCAAATACTGGGTTTGCAAGCGCACACCCGTGGTAATCGCCGAGGCGCTGGAATGTCATGGTGGCAACGGCTATGTCGAGGAATATGACATTGCCCGCCTGTATCGCGATGCTCCACTCAATGGGCTGTGGGAAGGTTCAAGCAACGTTATCTGCCTGGACGTGATACGGGCGCTGACCCGCACGCCGGAAAGCGCCGAATTGCTTCGCACGGAAATCAGTCTGGCCAAAGGCGCGGATGCGGCGCTGGATGCCTGGCTGGCAACGGACCTGCCGACACCGGAAGATCGTAACGCTCGTCATCTGGCGGAACAACATGCCTTGGCGCTGGCCGCGAGCCTGCTGCTGCGCCATGCACCGCGGGAAGTCGCCACCGCCTATTGTGCAACGCGCCTGGCGCGCGCTGGGGGATATGTTCTTGGCACGTTGCCGGAGGGTGTTGACGCCGAGGCGATTATTCGGCGCAACAATCCGCTCATGGCTTCAAATTGCGGCTGATATAATACTTCCCTGGGCCATCCGAATGTCACTCCCTGTTATGTCAGGGCATGAGCAGCGTGCGAATTTTTTCCGCATCTGCAGGCGTTGCGGGATTATAAATCACCATCGTGAGATCGGGCCGACCGTCAACCGCGAAGCCCGAAAACTCTAGTGAGAGCGGCCCGGCGACGGGATGGTTCAGGACTTTCAAACCATCGCCTGGCCCTCGTACATCATTGTCGCGCCACATTGCCGTGAATTCTGGACTCGTCGCGAGCAGTTCATCCACAAGCGATTGAACATCGCGTGCCGCGCCCGCGCGTGCCACGTCGGTACGGAACGATGCCACCACATATCGCGCGACGCTTTCCCAATTAGGCTGGGCTGCGCGCACGCGCGAGTCGTGAAACATCATGCGCAGCACATTGCGTTGTCCATTTGGCAGTGCGCTGTAGTCAGTCATCACCGCGGCGGCGGCCTTGTTCCACGCAATCACATCCCAGGTTGCCGTGCGGATAAAAGCGGGGCTGTGGTCAAGTGTGTCCAGAACGCGCTGTAGCCTTGGCGTGATGCCTTCAGGCGCTTGATAACGCGCCTCCGGGGGTCTGCCCAATCCAAGCAGGAATAAATGCTCGCGCTCCACATTGGTCAGCATCATGGCCCGCGCGATACGGTCCAGCACATCTGCCGAGGGTGCGCCGCCGCGTCCTTGCTCCAGCCATGTGTACCAGGTCGCGCTGACGTTGGCGCGCTGAGCAACTTCCTCGCGGCGAAGCCCTGGTGTACGCCGCCGTGTCAGAGGAACGCCGAAAGACGCCGGATCGAGTCTGGCACGGCGGTCTTTCAGGTAATGCCCGAGAGCGTTGGCTTCCGTCATCATATTAGAAATTATACCTGTATAATTTCACTACTTTACCCTAATGGGAAGCATAGCAATATCCCGCCGATCTGAACAAGGAGTGTTTCTGATGCGGGTATTTATCACCGGCGCAGCCGGATTTATTGGCGCCGCCACAACCAGGGAATTGATTGCGAACGGACATGACGTGTTGGGGCTGGCACGTTCCGACGACAACGCCAAAGCGCTTGAAAGAATGGGCGCGGAGGTTCTTCGTGGCTCTCTCGAAGATATTGATAGCTTGCGCAACGGGGCGCGGGAAACCGATGGCACCATCCATCTGGCCTTCATTCACGACTTCTCTGATCTCTCGAAATTTGCTGAGAGCGGACGGATTGATAAGCAGGCAATCGACGCCATGGGAAACGTTCTTGCGGGCTCCGGAAAGCCTCTCATCGTCACATCTGGTACATTGCTTGTGGCGCCGGGCCGGCTGGCTACAGAGGAGGATTCTGTGATGCCAGGCTTGCCGCGCGTATCCGAAACCGCTGGCCTGGCCTTCGCCGCGCGCGATGTGCGAGCCATGGCGATACGCCTGCCGCAGGTACATGGTGGCGATGGTAAATGCGGCCTGACCAACTGGCTGTTGGATATCGCGCGGGAAAAGGGTGTTTCCGCCTATATCGGTGATGGCCGTAATCGCTGGTCCGGCGCGCACCGGCTGGATGTGGCTCGTCTTTACCGAGTGGCGCTCGAGAAAGGTGTGGCGGGCGCCAGCTATCACGCCGTGGGGGACGAAGGCGTCACGATGCGCGATATTGCCGAGATTATTGGCCGGCATTTGAAACTGCCGGTGACGTCAATTTCGCCGGAAGAGGCTAAAGACCATTTTGGTATCATGGCGATGTTCGTCGGCATGGATGGCGCGGCATCAAGCGCGCTTACACAGCAATGGCTGGGATGGAAGCCAACCCAGATCGGTCTGATCGCTGACATCAGCCTGGCGGATTATTTCAAGGTCTGAAGGACCTTCGGGGTGCTTCGATCAGTTCATCGATGAGGCGATGGATGTGTTCGCCACGGAGCCAATGAAAGCTTGGTGGAAAGCATGGTAAGTCGACATAATCTCTAGGGAATAATGGCCGTGGCGCATTTTGGGTCGCCAGTGGTGTTCCGGCGCTGGTCTTGTTTTCCATTGGCGGAATCTCCGCTATGGTGGGCAATTTAGCGTTTTTGGTTTGGGCGGCCTCGATGTTTATGGGTTTCGTCCAATCGTTCAC
>JAGWOU010000209.1 GCA_028870815.1 Rhodospirillales bacterium
CTGGAAAGAAACAGCATATGCGGCACGAACCCGAGCGCCGAAAGCGCATAAGCGGCAATCATCAGCAGCACCGGCCCTGGCGGAAGCCCCTTCGCAGCGTGGCGCGGTGGCGGCTCAATCCGCGAAGGCGGCATCATCACCGCCACGGCCAGCGTCGCCAACACGCACATCGCCCCAAGCGCGACCCAGGTGAACACCAACCCGCTGGACAGCAACAAAGGCACCAGAATGGCGCTGAAAGCCGTTCCTGCCCCCATTCCAGCAAAAGTAATGCCGGAAACCAGCCCGCGCGCGGCGGAAGGCGCTCGCCCGACCACGGCGGCGGCCATTAACACCATCAAAATCCCACCGGCAGCTCCGGAAATAAGCCGCCATGCACCGAACCAGGTCCAACCCCAATTCAGCGCCGAACCCAGCGTGGCCGCCGCCGTTAGCCCCATGAACAGCAACACGGCTGGTTTCGCCGGAAAGGCATGGCGCCATACACGCATCGCCGCCGCGCCGATGAAATAACCGGCCAGATTTACCGTTCCCATCCAGAAAGCACCGGCAGCACTATACCACCCAGCCTTGGCCAGGGCGGGTACCAACGGTGCAAAACCGAACCGCGCTACCCCAATACTGACAAACATCGCCAGAAGGCCGCTGAAAGCGGCACGATAGATCGGAAAAGTCCGGGCGTTTTCCATTGAATAGACAGATAGCCTGACCAACCATTTTGATCACGCCCGTCCTGGTCTTAGCCCCCATGCAGCCTGCCCCATGGTATTCCTGTGGCTCACTTGGTATAGACCGGCTCCGTTCATTTCGAAGGTTTGTGATCCATGGCTCGCCGCCGCCAGCTCTATGAGGGCAAAGCAAAAATCCTGTTCGAAGGCCCCGAACCCGGCACGCTCGTGCAGTATTTCAAAGACGACGCCACGGCGTTCAACGCCCAGAAGAAAGGCATGATTACCGGCAAGGGCGTACTGAACAACCGGATCAGCGAATTCCTGATGACGAAGCTGGCCGAGATCAACGTTCCGACGCACTTCATCCGCCGCCTCAATATGCGCGAGCAACTTATTAAGGAAGTTGAGATCATCCCCATCGAGGTGGTGGTGCGCAACATCGCGGCGGGCAGCATCGCCCAGCGCCTTGGCATCCCCGAGGGCACACGCCTGCCGCGTTCCATTGTTGAATATTATTATAAGAACGATTCTCTCGGCGACCCCATGGTAGCGGAAGAGCACATTACTGCCTTTGGCTGGGCCACCCCGCCGGACATGGACGATATCGTTCACCTCACCCTGCGCATCAACGATTTCCTGACCGGCCTGTTCCTTGGCGTCGGCATTACGCTAGTGGATTTCAAGCTGGAATTCGGCCGCCTCTATGAGAACGAGGAAATGCGCGTGGTCCTGGCCGACGAAATCAGCCCGGATAATTGCCGCCTCTGGGATTCCAAGACCAACGAAAAGATGGACAAAGACCGCTTCCGCCGCGACCTCGGCAAGATCGAAGAAGCCTACCAGGAAGTCGCCCGCCGCCTTGGCATCCTCCCTGAAGCCGGCTCCCGGGACATGAAGGGCCCGGAGACGATGCAATAACAAGCATCGTTTGTGAGTTGAAGCATATCAATAATGAGGTTTTGTAATTCATGAAGGCCATCGTCACCGTCATGCTGAAGACCGGCGTGCTCGACCCCCAGGGTAAGGCTATAGGTCACGCCCTTAACAATCTGGGTTTTGCCCAGGTGGGTGAGGTACGCATGGGCAAGATCATCGAACTGGAACTGACTGAGACCGACACCGCCAAAGCCAAGGCGGAAGCCGAGGAAATGGCCCGTAAGCTGCTGGCCAATACGGTGATCGAGAGCTTCAAGGTCGAAATCGCGGCGTAAACGCCTGTACGCGGCGCTTTACATCTGCGCCGCATATCCCCAAACATTGGGCATGCTAGCCCTCCCCTTACTCGTGGCCTTGGCAGCATGACAATGTTGCACGGTTTGATGTCTGGTTTGGAAAAGCTGACCTGGCGCATCTACCGACGGGCACGGCTAGACCTTTGGTTTCCACAACTGCCTCTGGCCGCTGCTGTTGGCGTGGCCGGGCTGCTGGCTCTGCTGCCCACCATCCGGCGCTACGCCTCAGAATATTTACATCTGCAGTTGAACGGGCTGTTCAATGCGCTGCACCCTTTAAATGCCAGCGTTCCCGCTTTGATTCTACAAGGCGTGCCAAGCGCCGTGGTAGGCACGCTACAGATTTTCATAGCGATCGGCCTGCTTCTGCGCTCGCGCATGGCTTGGATTTCGGCCCTGGTGATCACCTTCACACAGGGCGCCCTGGCGATCGGTTATAGCCATCAATCCTGGCATTCCGGCGCGTTTCTTTATGTCGCGGCGCTGTTCTTCGCCTTGTCCGTCTCGGGGCGGAATTTTCAACACTCCTCGCTGGCGGCGGGCACGCTATTCGCCATTGCCGCGTCGATTCTACTGCTGACATACGGGGTGCTTGGCTCCCTTATTCTGGGTGAGGGCTTTTCTCCACCCATCGTTACCCTGCCGCAGGCGGCCTATTTTACTGTCGTGACCATGTCCACGGTTGGCTATGGCGACATCTCGCCCAAGAGCGACAATGCCCGGCTGTTCGTGATGTCGCTCATTATCGTTGGCATCACGGTATTCGCCACCTCCATCACCGCCGTGGTGGGGCCGCTGGTGCAAGGGCGGCTCAACCGCATCATCGAACCCCAGAGGAAACGCATGAAACGGGTGAATCATTATATCATCGCGGGCGCTGGGGCATTGGCCCATAATACCGCTCGTGAATTGCTGGCGCGGGATAAATCCGTGATCGTGGTGACCGACGAAGATGAGGATTTCGGCGAAGCCGAGGTTATTCGCGGCGATGCCACGGAGCTGGAGGTGCTGCGCAAGGCCGGAGCGGAAACCGCCCATGCGGTGCTGGCCCTCTCCCCCGACGATGCGGAAAACGCTTTCGTGATTCTCGCCCTGCGGGAAATCATGACGGACGCCAAGAAAATCGCCGCAGTGAGCAACCGCCGGAACCTGGAACGAGTGCGCCGCGTACAGCCGGACATGATTCTGGCCCCGAACGTATTCGGTGGCGAGGTGCTGGCCATGGCGCTGACGGAAGAAAAAATCGACGGCAATGCGCTGATCGAGAAGTTGCTGGAGGCTGGCACAAAGCCGGCCTGAAGAAAGCGATATTGCTTGGGCCGGGGAGTTCCGGCAGAAGCGGCCCATGCAAGCCGCCATCCTTCTGTTTCCCGGCATCAACCGGGAACGCGATATGATCCTGGCCGTGCGCCAGAGCTTTGGCCGTGAACCGGCGATCGTCTGGCACAAGGAGACCGAGCTGCCTACGGGCACGGACCTCGTGATCCTACCAGGCGGCTTTTCCTTCGGCGATTATCTGCGCTGCGGCGCGATGGCCGCGCAAAGCCCCATCATGCGCGCGGTGAAGGCCCATGCCGAAAAAGGCGGGTACGTGCTGGGGGTATGCAACGGCTTCCAGATCATCACCGAGGCTGGGCTGCTGCCGGGTGCATTATTGCGCAACGCGGGACTTCGCTTCCTTTCCATGGACACGATGCTGAAAGTGGAGCGCAACGATACGGTGTTCACCTCCAAGTGGGCCAAGGGCGCTGAATTCCGCGCGCCGATGGCTCATGGCGATGGCAATTATACCGCCGATGAGGCGACCCTGGACCGGCTGGAAGGCGAAGGGCTGGTGGCGTTCCGCTATAGCGACCTTAACCGCAACGGCTCGGCACGCAGCATCGCGGGCATTCTCTCACCGAATCTGCGTGTGCTCGGGCTGATGCCCCACCCGGAAAATCTCGTCGACCCACTGATGGGCGGCACCGATGGCAAACCCCTCTTTGACTCCCTGGCGGCCGCATGACTGACGTAAACCTGACCCTCGCCAAATCCTTCGGCTTGAATGAGGAGGAATGGGGCAAAGTTCTTGAGATTATGGGCCGCACGCCATCGCTCACAGAGCTTGGCATCTTCTCCGTCATGTGGTCGGAGCATTGCTCCTACAAATCCAGCCGCGTTTGGTTGAAGGAACTGCCGACCAAGGCGCCTTGGGTGATCCATGGCCCCGGCGAGAATGCCGGTGTGATCGATATTGGAGATGGTCTGGCGGCGATCTTCAAAATGGAGTCACATAACCACCCGAGCTTCATCGAACCTTACCAGGGTGCAGCGACCGGTGTGGGCGGTATTCTGCGCGACGTGTTCACCATGGGCGCACGCCCTATCGCTAACCTGAACGCATTGCGGTTTGGCGACCCTGCCCTGCCCGTAACCAAGCGAGTTGTGGATGGCGTGGTCCGTGGCATTGGCGGCTATGGTAACTGCGTGGGCGTGCCAACCGTGGGCGGCGAGGTAAATTTCCACCCGGCCTATAACGGCAACCCGCTGGTGAATGCGATGACCGTGGGCATCGCGCATCAGGAC
>JAGWOU010000210.1 GCA_028870815.1 Rhodospirillales bacterium
TGAGCAATAAAACGGCGAAAAACCTCTCCGGCACGCATTTTTGCACCGCACAAAACGGCTATTTGGCCAAACCCTCCGCGCCGATTGCAACTTCAGGTAAGGTGCGGCAAGGCGAGGTAGTCGTCGCTCTGCATCTCCTCAAGCCGGGAGGCCGTGCGTTCGAACATCTGCACCCCCACGCCCATCTGGTACAAATCGTCCGGATATGCGGCGGCCGAGGCGTAGAGCTTGCATCGATGCTCGTACAGCGCGTCGATGAGGGTGACGAAGCGCCTGGCCTCGTCGAAATTCTCGGGCGAGAGACACGGGATGCCGTCGATCAGCACGGTGTGGTAGTGGGTGGCGATGGCCAGATAATCGGCTGGCCCCAGCGCCTTCTTGCAGAGGGCGTTGAAGTCGAACCGGGCGACGCCGTTCGCGGCAATCGGCACCACCAGGGTACGGCCCGGAAGGGGCAGCGATTCCGTCTGCGCGGGCTCGTCTTCCGCAAGATGTTCGAACACGCGGTCGATCGCCGCCGTGGCTCTGCTATCCGCCGGCACCACCCAGACCTTTAAGCCATGCTCGCGCCCGCGCCGGTAATCCTGCGCGGAATCAAGCACCAATATATCCAGGTTTTCCTTTAAAAGCTCGATGAATGGCTCCAGAGCATCGCGCCCCGGCCTGCCCGCGTACAAATCGTCCGGCAGCGTGTTGGAAGTGGCCACGACAACCACCTGGCGGGTAAACAGCGCCTCGAACAACCGGCCCAGGATCATCGCGTCCACGATGTCGTGCACCTGGAACTCGTCGAAGCACAACAATGACGCCTCGTCCGCGATGATATCCGCCAGCGGCGGCACCGGGTCGTCTACCTCCGGGTGCTCCTGCTTGATCTTGTGGAAGCGTTTATGCGCCTGTTGCATGAAGTCGTGGAAATGGATGCGCTTTTTGCGCGGCACATCCGCCGCCTCGAAGAACATGTCCATGAGCATGGATTTGCCGCGCCCGACCTCGCCTACAATGTAGAGCCCGTGCGGACGGTCCTGCGCTTCCTCCACCGGCTTAAGGCGCAGCATGCGCGAGAACCAGCCATCCTGGGCATGCACCGGGTGGGGGTCATAGCCGCGCAATTTGGCCCAAAGCACTTGCAACTGCTCAACCGCCAAGGCCTGGGCGGCGTCGTATTTCAGCAACCCCATCGCCACGCGCGCACGATAGGCGGCCATCACTCCCGGTTCCGTTATTATCGGCTTGGACATCGCGGCCCGGATATTGCGCCCGTTTGTGCGCCGCAGCAAGGCGTTTAACTCACCTGTGCCTTGCACGGGCGAGGCGAAGCGCCTAGCTTCCGGCCCCGGTTTCAGAGTTTCATCAGACTGGATACAACCCATGGATGTCGCGGATTTCGACGCGCTCGGCGCGGCCCCGGTTTCGGCTGAGCCTTTTTCCCATATCCTGCTGGAACGCTTCATCAAGCCTGAAGCCCTGCCCGCAGTGGTTGCGGATTTGCCGACGATGAAGGCGCGCGGAAGCTTTCCCATCGGCGCTCTGAAGCTCGGGCCCCAGGCAAAGGCCGCCATAGCGGCGCTGGAAGGGGAGCGGTTCCGCGCCATCGTGGCGGAGAAATTCGGGCTGGACCTGGCGGGCGCGCCGCTGATGACCACTTTGCGCGGCAATTCCGGCGAACAGGATGGCCGGATTCACACCGATTCCTCGGCCAAGCGGGTGACGATCCTGCTCTATCTCAACCCCGCCTCCGGCGAGGCCTGGTCCCGGCATGAAGGCTGCCTGCGCCTATTGCGGGACGGCGAGAATCTGGAGAATTTCGCCAAGGAAGTGCCGCCGGTGGATGGCACGCTGCTGGTGTTTCCCAATGGTCCCACCACCTGGCATGGGCATAAGCAGTTTGTCGGCCAGCGCTACGTGGTGCAGATGAACTACATGACCACAAGCACCAAGGCGAAAGCCGAGATGCGCCGCCACCATGTTTCCGCATTTATAAAGCGGATTACCAAGGCGGCTTAGCCCAGCCAGCCCACACCCAGCAGTTCCGCCGCCGCGCGGCTTGCGGGCGCGGCGAACACCTCCGCCGCCGGGCCGTGCTGGATGATCCGGCTTTCGGCCAGCAGCGCCAGCGCATCCGCCTGCGCGGCGATGTCGTAATCATGCGTCGCCGCCAGCACGGGAATCCCCCGCGCCTTGGCTGTTTGTTTCAGCCAGTCCAGCGTCTCGTCCCGCGTCTGCCGGTCCAGCCCGGCGGAGGGTTCGTCCAGCAGCAGCAATTCCGGCCCATGCGCCAAGGCCCGGGCCAGCGCCACACGCTTGGCCTGGCCGCCGGAAAGCTGATGGGGGCGGCGGGCGCCCAGATCCTCCAGCCCCAATTCCGCCAGCAACGCCCGCGCCGCATGCAGCCGGGTTTTGCCCGTCAGCGCATAGGCGGTATTCTCCAGCACCGAGAGATGCGGGAAGAGCCGGGTTTCCTGCGGCAGATAGCCGATGGGCCGCTGCTCCGGCGGCAACCCTGGCCAGGGTGAGCCGCTGGCGGGGAGCAGCCCGGCCAGTGCCCGCAGCAATGAGGTCTTGCCCTCGCCCGAGCGGCCGAGCAGCGCGGTGAACCCGCTCACCGTGAAGCAGGCGCGCAATGGCACCGGGGTGGTGAGCGTGTAATCGATCTCGACGGCGTTCACGCCAACCGGGCCCGGAGCCCCAGCCAGAGCGGCACCGGCAGCGTCGCCAGCAGGAACACACCCACCAGCGGAAACACCGCCTGCAAACCCAAATCCTGAATATCCGTCCAGAGCTGTACCGGCATACCCGCCGGGTAATACGCCACGATCAGGATGACGCCAAACTCGCCCAGCGCCCGCACCCAGGCGAGCGACAAGGCCGCCGACAACCCCCGCCTTGCCATGGGCAGCGTCACGCGCATGCGCGCCCGGAAGGGAGAGTCGCCCAGCGTGCGCGCCAGTTCCTCGTAATCCGGCGGCACTTGGGCGATGGCGCCGCGCGCCGCCACCACATAGGTGGGCAACGCGGCGTAGACCGTGGCCAGCAGAAACGCCGCCGGGGTGTTGGTGAGGGTGACGCCCAAGGCCCCGAAGGCTTTGCCCAAAGGTGCCGCCGGGCCGTAAACCACCGCCAGCAGAATGCCCAGCGCCAGGGTTGGCATCAGCATCGGCATCAGCACGATCGCCTCAGCCAGCAGCACCAGCCATCCGCGCCCGCGCGCCAGATAAAACGCCAGCGGCGTGCCCAGCAGCACGATCACCGCCATCGCCGCCGCCCCGCCGATGAGCGAGGTGGCGATGGCCGCCCAGTCCCGCGGGCTGAGCGCCACGTCCTGCCAGAACACGCCATGAACCAGCCCGCTGAGCGGCGCCAGCAGGAAGGCCAGAACAAGAACGAGGAACCCGGCGCGCAACATTGGCTAAACGGAAGGCCCCTTGCCCGGCCCGTAGCCGAAGCGTTTGAAGATGGCCTGACCGTCCGGCCCGGCCAGGAAAGAGACATAAGCTGCAGCGGCCTTAGGGTTCGCCGCGCCCTTCAACGCCATGGCATAGAACACCAGCGGGCTGGGATGAATGGCTTTGCCCTTCACCTCCAGGCTTGCCTTGGCATAGGCGGCCTTCAACGCCGGGTTGGAGAGGTTCACCGCGTCCGGCAGCTCAATGAATGGCAGTTTCTGCGAGACCACGGCGCTTTTATAACCCAGAGTCGCGTCGATCTGCCCGGCTTCCAGCCGCGCCAAAAGCGAGGGTTCGGCAAAAATCTGCGCCGGGTTGAGCATTGGCCCCGCTACCTTCCGCGCGAAGCCCGGCAGGTTGTAATGGGCCTCGGCCAGTTGCAGGGCGAACAGCACGTACTGGCCTTGGGGGTCGATTGTGGGGTCCGTGCGGCCCAGGCGGAAACCCGGGTCCTGGAAAATCCGCGTCCAGTCGGCGCCCTTGGCGGCGGCAAATTGCGCGGCGAATTTGGAGGTTGGCGAATAGGCCAGAACCATGGAGGTGCTGGCCACCGGCACGGCCTTGCCTGCGGCAAGCCCGGCTGCCTCCACGATCTTGGCGGGGCCGGCAGAGACCGGCACAAACACGTCCGCCTTCAACGCACCGCCGGTAATGAGATGCGCCAGCGCCACCGCGCCATTGGGAATGCCATGCACGCCGACCCCGGTGGCTGCACCGAAGGACGGATTCAACCCTTGATCCATGAGCTTGCCCATGGACCCGGCATAGGCAACCGTGACCGCCCCGGCGGCAGAGGCGCGCCCAGCGGCGGCGAGGGCAAGAGGAGCGGCGAGCAGGATACGGCGCGGAACAGACATAAGAAATTCCCGATATGTTGGAATGGATATATCGGGAAGATAGGGTGACGGTCAAACCCGCAAATGCTTGAATGGCACCATGGCGGACTCACCTTCCCTGCGCCTGCGGCTGCGGCTCAACGGTCCCCAGGGCATTATCCTTGGCCCCGGCC
>JAGWOU010000211.1 GCA_028870815.1 Rhodospirillales bacterium
ATCCGGTTATCGATACGGTTCGCACGCCGGTGCAGTTCCTCTACATCCGGGTGGTCGGTTGCCTCAGACAACACCCGCGCAATCACCCGGCGCGGACCTGTCATCTTCAGCCCGTTCTCTATGCACAGGCGTTCGATGCTTATATCCATCGTTGAGCCTTGTGGCCCAAACTTACAGCCTGGTCCAGCCTTAAAGGAGTAGATATGCCGATTAGCGCACTGCCAAAACACGACAAAGCCATCGATATTACGGCGGAAACCTGCCCGATGACCTATGTGCGTACCCGGCTTGCGCTGGACGCCATGGAGACCGGGCAGGTGCTGCTGGTGAGGCTTAAAGGCGAGGACCCGTTGCGCAATGTGCCCCGCGCCGCGGCGGACCAGGGGCATGAATTGCTGGATTTGCTGGAACAGCCGGACGGCACCCAGGTGCTGGTGATCCAGAAGGGCTAAAGCAGGAAAAGCCGCGAACGCACTGGGCGTTGCGGCTTGATCTGGCAATCTGGGTACGCAACCGCCTTGCGGCGGGAAAGAGGGTTTTAGAAACCCTCGCGCTCGATCCGCTTGCGCTCCATCTTACGGGCGCGGCGAACGGCCTCGGCAGCCTCGCGGGCGCGGCGCTCGGAGGGCTTCTCGTAATGGCGGCGGAGCTTCATCTCGCGGAACACGCCCTCGCGCTGAAGCTTCTTCTTGAGCGCCTTCAGCGCTTGATCGACGTTGTTGTCACGGACGAGAACTTGCACTGGGCTGTGTGCTCCAAACAAAATTAAAAACGGACAAACACGGCGCACGACCAATGGGGGCCGCGGTCCGCGAACTGTGGGCGGGCCTATAGCACAGTTTCCGGGCTCGCCAAATCAAATCTGAGGGGGCAAACATGCAAATATGTCGATTCTGAAGATTGCCCGCATGGGCCACCCGGTCCTGCTCGCCCGCGCGGCGGAGGTTGAGGACGCCAACGCCCCCGAAATCCAGGCGCTGATTAGCGCCATGGCGGAGACAATGGCGGATGCGGGCGGGGTGGGGCTGGCCGCACCCCAGGTGCATGTGCCGCTTCGGCTGTTCGTGTTCCATGTACCCGCGAGCCGCGCCGGGGGCAGTGCCATGCCGGTGCGCGCCGTAATCAACCCGGTGATCGAGCCGGTGGAGGAGGCGGGGCAGGAGCTTGGCTGGGAGGGTTGCCTTTCCATTCCGGGCCTACGCGCCGCCGTGCCGCGTTGGCGGGAGATCCGGCTCACCGGTTTGGATGAGCGGGGCGAAGTGATCGACGAGCGGCTTTCCGGTTTCGCCGCAAGGGTGGCGCAGCACGAGGCTGACCATCTGGACGGCGTGCTCTACCCGATGCGGATGGAGGATTTCCGGCATTTTGGCTACAATGAGGAATTGGACCGTTTTCCCCAGGAGTTACTCTGATGATCGACGAGGAAAAAGCGGCGCTGATCGACACGGTGGCGCAGAATGCGGCCTTCGACGGCTGGACAGTGAAAACCCTGCGCATGGCGCTTTCCGCCCTGGGGCGGAACCCGGAGGAGGCGGCTCTGGTTTTTCCGGGCGGCAGAGCCGAGATGATCGCGGCCTATTTCACCCTCGGCGATGAGCGGATGATCGCGGCACGGCGCGGGCAGATGGCGGATGCGGGGCTGACCAAACGGGTGCGCGCCGCGGTGGCGGAGCGGTTGGAACTGATGAGCGGCGAGAAAGAAGCCGTGCGCCGCGCCATGGCGTGGCTGGTGCTGCCAAGCCAGGCCCCGCGTTTGGCGCGGATTATCGCTTGCATGGCGGATGCGGTGTGGTTCGCGGCGGGGGATAAAAGCGCGGATATGTCCTGGTATAGCAAGCGCGCCATTTTGGGGGCCGTGCTGTCGGCCACCTTGTTTTATTGGCTGAGCGACAACTCCATCGACTCTGAAAAAACGCTTGCCTTTCTGGACAGGCGGCTGGCGGGCGTGGGGCGCTTCAACAAGCTGAAGGCGAAATTGCCGCGCTTCCCTTTTCCCCGGGCCGCCTGAGGGCCAAATAAACCTTTAACGACAATGATTCGGACCTTCAGGCCCGTTCGTGGTTGAACGGGCCTGAGATTATCGTGCTCTAATGCCCGGCGGACGGCGCGGAAAAGTCCGGCGCCAGCCCCGATGCGGAAAGCTGCGCGGCGAGAGCGGATTTCAGGCGGCTCAACCCGGCTTCGGAACCGGCCTCCGCCCGGGCCACCAGAACCGCTTGGGTGTTGGAGGCGCGCAAGAGCCACCAGCCATCCTCGGTATTCACACGCACGCCGTCCGTGTCTGACACTTTCGCGCCGTTTTCCTTGAGCCGGGTCGCGACTTCCTCGACCACCGCGAATTTGCGCTCCTCCGGGCAGTCAAACCGCAATTCTGGGGTATTGAGTACCTTTGGCAGAGAGGCGCGGAACTCGCCCACCGTGCCCGCCATGCGCGCGATGACGCCCAGAATGCGCACGGCGGCATAGAGCGCGTCGTCGAAGCCGTACCATTTGTCGTTATAGAAGATATGGCCGGACATTTCCCCGGCCAGCGGGGCCTTGGTTTCCGCCATTTTGGACTTGATGAGCGAGTGGCCGGTTTTCCACATCAGGGGCTTGCCGCCGGCCTTGGCCACTTCGTCGAACAGCACCTGGCTTGCCTTTACATCGGCGATGATGGTGCCGCCGGGATGGTGCTTCAGCACGTCGCGGGCCATCAGCACCAGAAACTGGTCGCCGAAGAGGATATGGCCTTCATTGTCGACAAGACCGATGCGGTCGGCGTCGCCATCGAAAGCCACGCCGACATCGGCGCCGGATTTTTGCACCGCCTCGATAAGTTGTTCGAGGTTTTTCGGCACGGTCGGGTCGGGGTGATGGGCGGGGAAATTGCCGTCCACCTTAGCGTTGAGCAGGGTATGCTGGCCCGGCAGCTTGGTGACCAGCTTGGTGAGCACATCGCCGGCGGCGCCATTGCCGTTATCCCAGACGATCTTCAGCTCGCGTGTGCCGTCCCAGTCTTTCATCAGGCGCTCGACATACGCGTCGGATACGTCTTTCTGCGTCACGCTGCCCTTGGCCTCGGGCACGGCCTGGCCCTTGGCGGCGCGGGCGCCGAGATCCTGTATCTGCGCGCCGAAGAACGGTTTGTTCTTCAGCATCATCTTGAAGCCGTTATAATTTGGCGGGTTATGGCTGCCGGTGACCATCACCGCGCCATCGGCGGGCTCGGTGAAGGAGGCGAAGTAAAGCATCGGGGTTGGCCCCTGGCCGACATCCACCACATCCATGCCGGATGCCATCAGCCCTTCGATCAGCGCCTTGGAAAGTGCGGGCGAGGAAAGCCGGCCATCGCGCCCCACGGCGACTGTCTTGCCGCCCGTCTCGGCGACGATGGAGCCGAACACGCGGCCAATGGCGAAGGCATCGGCCTCGCCGAGCGTCTGCCCGACAATGCCGCGAATATCGTATTCCCGCAGGCTGCTGGCGGGGAATTCATGGGTAAAGCTCATCGATTCCTCTCGGAAATCAGGGTTATTCGTTGATGTATTTTTTCAGGAATTCGCGGACCGAGGGGCCAAGGTCCGGCCGGACGAGGGAGAAGGCGATCTGCGCTTCCAGGAATCCCGCCTTGTCGCCGCAATCGAAGCGCTGGCCCTCGAATTTCAGGCCATGAAAGGGCTTTTCGCCGATCATCTTGGCCATGGCGTCGGTCAGTTGCACTTCGTTGCCGGCGCCAGCTTCCATGCGGGAGAGATAGGTGATGACCTCTGGCAGCAGCACATAGCGGCCGATGATGGAGAGGTTGGAGGGCGCATCCGCCGGTTTCGGCTTTTCGACGAGACCCTGGATTTCCACCAGATCGCCCTCGATCTTGCCGGTTTTCAGGATGCCATAGCGGTTGGTCTGCTCGCGCGGCACTTCGGAGACGGCGACGACATTGCCGCCGGTTTCGTTATACACATTCACCAGCTGCGCGGTGCAGGGGGTTTTGCTCAGCACCAGATCGTCCGGCAGCAGGATGGCGAAAGGGTCATCGCCAATGAAGGTGCGGGCGCACCAGATGGCGTGGCCAAGGCCAAGCGGCACTTGCTGGCGCACGGTGGTGATGGCGCCGGGGGGCATGGCTTCCTCGCGTAGCAGGTCCAGCGCCTCGCGCTTGTTGCGCTCGGCCAAAGTGGCTTCCAGCTCGAAGGCAATGTCGAAATGGTCGATCAGCGCGGTTTTGCCGCGGCCAGTGACCATGCAGAACTGGTCGATGCCCGCGGCGCGGGCCTCATCCACCGCATATTGGATCAGCGGCTTGTCGACGACGGGGAGCATCTCCTTCGGCATAGCCTTGGTGGCGGGCAGAAAGCGCGTACCTAGGCCAGCAACCGGAAGCACGGCCTTGCGCAAGGGTTTCACCAAAGAGAGTTCCTCCTATCCAGTAGTTTCAATTAGGTGCCACGCCCGG
>JAGWOU010000212.1 GCA_028870815.1 Rhodospirillales bacterium
CTTCAATAACAGCTTCAAGAACGGCATTTTGCCGATCGCACTGCCGGAAGACATCTGCGCCAAGCTGCGTGAAGATGCCGCCATGGGCAGCAATGCCAAACTCACGGTGGATTTAGCCCGCCAGGTGGTGATCCGCCCGAACGGCGAGGAAATTCCGTTCGATGTCGATCCGTTCCGCAAGCACTGCCTGCTGAACGGGCTGGACGATATCGGCCTGACGCTGGAACACGCAGCCGCCATTGACAGCTACGAGGCGAAAACTCCCTCGTGGCAGCCGAAAATTCAGGGAGCTTAATTCATGACCGCCACTAAAAATCTGCTGCTGATGCCAGGCGATGGCATCGGCCCCGAAGTCATGGCCCAGGCGCGGCGCGTGCTGGACTGGTTGCAGGAAAACAAGCGCGCCTCTTTCAACATTGAGGAAGAACTCGTTGGCGGCGCCTCGATCGACGTGCATGGCGTGCCGCTGACCGATGCCGCCCTGGCCAAAGCGAAAGCCGCTGACGCGGTGCTGTTCGGTGCCGTGGGCGGGCCGAAATGGGATAATGTGCCGTTCAATATTCGCCCCGAGGTAGGCATTCTGAAACTGCGCGGGGAGATGCAGCTTTTCGCCAACCTTCGCCCAGCGAAAGTGTTCGATGCGCTGGCGGATGCGTCATCCCTGAAGCCGGAGCTGGTGCGCGGGCTGGATATCATGATTGTGCGCGAGGCCACGGGCGGGATTTATTTCGGCGAGCCGCGCGGCATTGAGACGCTGCCAGACGGCACCCAGCGCGGGATAAATACTGAGGTGTACACCACGCATGAGATTCAGCGCGTGGGGCGGGTGGCGTTTGAGCTTGCCCGTAAGCGCGAAGGCCGCGTGTGCAGCGTGGAGAAAGGCAATGTGATGGAGTCCGGGCTGCTCTGGCGCCAGGTGATCGCCAAATTGCAGGCCGAGGAATACCCCGATGTGAAGCTGAGCAACATGTACGCCGATAACTGCGCCATGCAGCTGGCCAGGAACCCGAAGCAGTTCGACGTGATTGTGACCAGCAATTTGTTCGGGGATCTCCTCTCCGACCTTGCGGCCATGCTCACCGGGTCGCTCGGGCTGCTGCCCTCCGCAACCCTGGGGGCAAAAGACGCCGCCGGGCACATTCCCAGCCTGTACGAGCCGATCCACGGCTCGGCACCCGACATTGCCGGCATGGGCAAGGCCAACCCGCTGGCGCAGGTGCTAAGCCTCGCCATGATGCTGCGCTACTCCTTCGACATGGGCGCGGATGCCGATGCCGTCGAGGCCGCCGTGGAGCGCGTTCTGGCCAAGGCCGGGCGTACGCCAGACATCGCCGCGCCGGGCCGGGCGGTCATCTCCACCGCCGAGATGGGCGATGCGCTGATCGCAGAGCTTAGCAGAGTTTCATGAGAGGCAGGGGTTGCCTGACCGCGACGGTTCGGTTACACCCCGCCCACCGCGCGCTCGTAGCTCAGCTGGATAGAGCATCAGACTACGAATCTGAGGGTCAGGAGTTCGAATCTCTTCGAGCGCGCCACGAAATTCCTTGAAATTCAAGCGAAAACGGGCCGGTCCATCAGGACCGGCCCGCTGACGTTTCAGGGCTGCCCACCACTATCCCCTCAACGGCCGCGGAACGCCGCAGCTCGCCCGGTGGGAAGCGCATCCGGCAACCGGACCTCGCAGGTGCGCATCTCCCACGGGTCACCCTTGGCGGCCAACCGCCCCTGCTTCATGAGGGCGACGGCCCTGACGGGCTCAGCATGACCACGCCATCTCGATAACGCTGGTACAAATTTTGCGGCAGGCTATCGCCACCTTATGCTACGCACATATTTCTTGTAACACGGGGGAGATGGTACAATGAACGAAGCAACCTTCACCTTCCAGGCCGAAAAGGCGCTGAAAAACAAGCATTCCAAAGCGGCAAAGATGCGGAATCAATCCGATGAGCTTTACAGGACGCCTGGCCATCCAAGAATGCGACGGCCTCAACTGGCTGGGAGGCAAGTATAAAGGGTCATGCAGCATGCTGGCGCTATAATCCCTGAGGCTACACCTTGAGGACGGACGCGAAAGACGGCCTAAAGGACTTTTTTGATGTCTTGTCGCTTGCGATCGAGGGCAGCGGTACCGGTATATGGGACCGAAATCTGGTCACTGATGAGATCCGTTACTCTCCCAGCTGGTTCGCCCTACTGGGATATGACGACCACCCTTCTTGCAACCATATTGAGGTCAGTTATAGCCGTGTCCACCCAGACGACCTCGCTTTCGTTCGCCGCCAACTAGATGACCATTTTGCTGGTCGAACTCTGGTCTATGAGGTGGAACACCGCCTGCGCACCAAGGACGGCAGCTACAAATGGGTACTGAGTCGCGGTCGGATCATTGCCCGCGCGCTCGACGGCAAGCCGCTGCGCATGGCCGGCACTACCGTCGATGTCACTAAGGCGCGCGATCTTGCTGCGCAACTGCAAGAGCAAACCGAAGCGCTGACCGCCGCCCATCGGCTCGCGAAAATCGGAACTTGGCGCTGGGATCTCAATACCGAGTGTATCTGGCTGTCGCCTGAGATCGCGAAGATGCTGGGTCGGCCGGATATCTCTGCTATTAGTATCAAACAAATGCGGGCGATGTATCACCCGCTAGATTCTGCGAAAGCGTTCGCAGCCCTTCGAAATGCCATCGTTGAACAGGTTCCAGTGACCCTGGAATACCGCCTGCTTCCCTCCAACGACACCGAAATCTATGTGCTCACCCACGCCGAACCTGTACGTGGCCTAGATGGCCGTACCGCAATGGTCCGGGGCACTACCCAGGACATCACTGGCCTTCGCCAGATTGAAGCCGCCTTGCGTGAGAGCGAGGATCATTACCGCCACGCGGTTGAATTACATCCTCAAATCCCCTGGACCGCTGGGCCTGACGGCGGCGTGCTCGAGGCTGGACCAAAATGGTATGCTATAACCGGCATGACGCCCGCAACCTCCATGCCAAATGGCTGGATCAACGCCGTGCACGCCGATGACCGCACTCGGGTCGCGCAAGCTTGGGAGCAGGTACTGCAAAACGCTAGCCAACTGGATATCGAATACCGAGTGCACCGCGCTACCGGAGGCTATCTCTGGATGCGCAGCCGTGCAGTCCCTCGTATTGGCTTCAATGGCGAGGTAATCCGCTGGTACGGCACACTGGAAGACATTACCGAGCAAAAATTAGCCCAGGAGCGCCTGCGCTATGCCGCTGAGTACGACGTTCTCACAGGGACGCTCAATCGCGCTGCTTTGTTCACCGTGCTCACCCCCTATCTGGCCCAGCGCCCAGGCGATTCCAAAATAGCCTTACTCTGCCTTGATCTCGACTACTTTAAGGACATCAACGATAATTATGGCCATCCTGTTGGCGATGAAATGCTTAAACAGATAGCGTTCCGGATTGCATCTTTTCTAGGCCCCGGCGACCGCCTAGCCCGCAACGGCGGCGACGAGTTCATGATAATGCTGGCCGGCGTGGAGACCACCACCAAGGTCAGCGCCTTCTGCGCCCGCATCGCTGCTGCTATGCAGCCCCCGTTTGCTGTTGGCGGCTTGTCACTCCCAGGCTCGGTTTCGATTGGGGCTGCCCTCGCAAGCGCCGCCGATACCACACCCACCCAGCTTTACCGCAAGGCAGACATGGCGCTCTACGCCGCCAAAGCCAGGGCACGCGGCAGCCATCTGATATTCCATTCGGAGATGCAGCGCGAACTCGAGGCAAAGCGACGCCTGAGAGTCGAACTCTCCACCGCCCTTGCAAGCAAACAACTTTTCCTCGAATTTCAACCAATCCTGTTAATCCGCAACCACGAAATTGTCGGCGTCGAAGCCCTGCTCCGCTGGCAGCACCCCGAGCTTGGCCTGATCTCACCAACTGAATTCATCCCGATCGCCGAGGAAACCGGAATAATCGCCGAGATTGGTGAATGGGTACTACGCGAGGCTGCACTCGCTGCAACCAGTTTTCCACAAAATGTAGCAATTAGCATTAACGTTTCGCCTCGTCAGTTCGAACTCGGCGATATCGTATCGCTGGTTGCAACTACTTTAGCTGAAACCAGGCTCGCTCCGCACCGTCTCAAGCTCGAGGTTACTGAATCTGTCCGGATGCGGAAAACATCGACCTATGTCAATAAACTCCAAGCCTTGCGAGCACAAGGAGTGACCATCGTGCTGGATGATTTCGGCTCTGGCTACTCTTCGCTCTCATACCTGGACAACTTCCGTTTTGATTTTATCAAGATCGATAAATCGTTCCTTGCTGATATCCACCGCGCTGATGACTCCCAGCCGATCTTCGAGGCAATACTCGCGATGACCAAAGCCCTTAAAATCCCAATCACTGTGGAGGGGGTCGAAACCCAAAGCCAGCTC
>JAGWOU010000213.1 GCA_028870815.1 Rhodospirillales bacterium
AATCATCACGCCCTGGCCGATCTGCGTGGAACCTGAAATGCCCGCCTGCGCCACCACCACCGAATGCGCGCCGATATTCACGTTATGGCCAATCTGCACGAGATTATCGATGTGCACGCCGGGGCCGATCACCGTATCCTGCGCTGAGCCGCGGTCAATGGTGGAATTTGCGCCGATCTCCGCGCCATCGCCGATCAGCACGCGGCCGAGCTGCGGCACCGGCGTGAAGCCGGTCTTGGAAATAGCGAAGCCGAACCCGTCCTGGCCGATGCGCGCACCCGGATAAATCACCACCCGGTCGCCCAGAATGGCATGGCTCAGCGTTACCTGCGCATGGATGCGGCAGTTTTTACCCACCACCACGCCCGGCGCCACATAAGCCAGCGGCCCGATGGAACTGCCCGCCCCAATCTGCGCTCCGGCGCCAATAACCGCCCCCGGGCCGATCTCGGCGTTTGGGTCAACCGACGCTGTGGGGTCGACCACGGCGCTGGGGTGCACCCCGGCCTTGGCTAGCGGAAACGGGTGGAACAAGGCCGAGACTTTGGCCCAGCCGACATAGGGCTCGGCCACAGCCAGCGCCACGCAGCCTGCCGGCAGCTTTTCCACAAAATCCGGGTGCAGAATCACCGCCCCGGCCCTGGTTTCCACCAGCAAACCAGCATAGCGCCGGTTGTCCAGAAAGCTCACATCATCGGGCCCGGCGCTTTGCAGCGGCGCCACGCCGCTTAAAAGCCGTTCCGGCTGCGCCGCCTCAATCCCCAGCAAAGCCGCCACCGCGCCAATGGAATGCGGCCCGGTGCGAGAGAAAAACCGCTCATCACCGGGCTTGCCAGTCTCCATCATCGCTCAGGGACCGACGCCATCGCCCTGGTCTTCAGGCGTGTTCACCTGCATGCCCGGCGTCACAACGCTGGGCGGCACCGTAACGTGCGGCAGCAGCTTGTTCAGTTCGGTCACGGTCTCATCGGTAATATCGAAGGCGGACACGTTCAGCACCGCCTGTTCGCGGTGCAGCACCAGGTTCATGCCATGGGCCTGCGCTTCTTGCCGGACGATTCCAGCCAGTTCCGCCTCGATCTTCTGCAAGGCTTCCTGCCCGGAGTTCTGAATCGCCTGGTTACGTTCCTGGAACTTGGTCTGGGTCGCGGCGATCTCGTTCTGGAGATTCTGCTCCTTCTTCTCAAGCTCGGCATCGCTCAGCTTGCCGCGCTCGGCCATGATAGCCTGCTGCTCGGCCTGAATCTTGCTCCGCGCGGCCTGCGCGTCCTTGGCCAAAACCGCCTGGCGCTTCTGAATTTCGGCCTGCACGTCCTGCGCGGCAGTGGATTTTTGCAGCACTTCCGGCACCGAAAGCACGCCGATCACCGCGGTGGGCGGCGTCGATTCGGCCGGCAGTGGCGGCAATACCGGCACCTTAAATTGCGTTTCGCCCGGCCCATTCACGGCACCTGCCGCAGGTGTTGTCACGGGCTTGGGTCGCGGCGCCATTTGCGGCACCGCATGCTGCTGCGCCGTAGGCGGCATGAAATAGCCAGGAGAGCTGGAGGTGGACTGAGCGTGAGCCGCCGGCGCGGCCCCGAATGTCAGCAACGGCAGAACGAGCGCATATCGGGAAAAAGCGGACACTTAGAACCTCGTACCAAAAGAGACGCGGAATTGCTGGATCTGGTCACCGCGCTGCTTGACCACGGGCTGGGCCAGAGAGAGGTTGATCAGACCAAACGGCGTATTCCAGGAAATGCCGACACCCGCGCCAACGCGCGGGGCGGAACTGTCGAGCAGCGCGGCGGTGCCGATGGTCCGTGCACCCCAAAGTGAACCGACATCCACAAACGCGAAGCCGGAGACACCAAGATCTTTCGATATCGGCAACGGAAAATGCAGCTCGGTGGATTGCGTCCACATGTATCGCCCGCCGATCTGGCCGCCGGAACTGGTGAGCGTCCCCGAGCTGTTATAAACCGGCTCAACATACGGGCCGACGCCACCATCGGCGAAGCCGCGCAAATTGTCTCCGCCCAGGAAGAAGCGGTCTTCGATCTTATCCTGATAGCCGCTCAGATCGTGCAAATACCCGGCGGAAGCGCTGAATTTGAGCACCCAGTCCGGGTTGCCGAAAAGTCGCTCAAGCGGAATATAATAGGAAATATCAGGACTTATGCGGACATATTTGGCATCGCCGCCAAGCCCCGCGAAATCGGTGGTTAAATCCATCATCAGGCCGGAATGCGGGTTCTGGTCGTCATCCAGGTAATCGAAGCTCAGCGTCTGGCTGATCTGCGACAAAGTGGATTTACCGGCTTCATTCTGGATATAAATATTAGTGCTGCTGGCGCTGGGAACATCATAGATATTCCGCTGGCTGATCGTGTATGTGAAGGTCTGCCGCACGTTTTCGTTGAAACGGTAGCCAAGCCGTACATCCGCGCCGATATCGCTTTCAGAATACGAATAATTTTGGCCCGTCCCGGTATAGGAATTGGTGACGGTGCGGAAAAGGTCCCAGCCGGCAATCAGGTTGCGGTCCAAGAAGTATGGATCAGTCATGCCGAGATTGATCTGCGTGCCGCGCTGGGCGATCAGCGTGTTGATAGACGCGTTGATGCCGGTGCCAAGGAAGTTGTTCTGGCTCAGGCCGCTGTTCAGCAATGCGCCCAGGGAGGTCGAGTAACCGCCGCCCAGGGAGAACTGTCCGGTCGCCTCCTCGGTCACCGCGGTGTTCAGCACCACCTGCTGCGGTGTGGAGCCCGGCGAGGTGGTGATCTTCTCATCTTTGAAAAAGCCGAGATTTTTGATGTTCTGGGTCGATTGATCGATCTTGCTCTGGTTGTAGGCATCGCCATCAGCCACGGTCATCTCGCGGCGGATCACCTTGTCCTCGGTGCGAGTATTGCCGGTAATATCAACGCGCTGAATCCACACGCGCGGGCCGTTGACCACATTCAGCACAATGGCCAGCGTGTGGTTCTTGGTATCCGGGGTCACCTCCGGGTTCACCGTGGCGAAGGCATAGCCAAGGTTCAGGGCCCGCTTGTTGAGGGCATCCACACCTTCTTGCAAGGCGTCGCCGTCGAACCAGTCGCCCTTGGAAAGCGGCACCAGCCCCCGCAGTTCCTTCTCCGAGAGATGTGGAATGCTGGAAACGATTTTAAGCGAGCCGATCTTGTAACGCGCGCCTTCGCTGATGGTGTAGGTCAGATAGAAAGACTTGCGGTCCGGGCTCAGGCTGGCGTTGGCGCCAACCACCTGAAAATCGGCATAGCCTTTATGGAAATAAAATTTGTGCAGCAGGTATTCGTCGTACTCTATCCGCTCAGGAGCGTAGATATCCGCGCCGGAGAGGAATCGCCACCACGCGTATTGCCGGCTGGAAACCACATCGCGCAGAGCCGATTGCGAGAAATGCTGATTGCCGACGAAGGTGATCCGGCTAATGTCGGTCGCGGCGCCCTCATCGCACTGAAACACCACGTTCACGCGGTTATCCGGCAGCTTGATGATATTCGCCGTCACCTGGGCGTTGTAATGCCCCTTGGCGGCGTAGGCATCCAGCAGCGCGCGCCGGTCCGCCTCCGCGGCCTGGGGTGTATAGACCGAACGCGGCTTCAGGCTGACAGCTGCCGCGGCATTCTTATCCGACAACGCTTTATTGCCCGAGAACAGCACTTGGTCGACGAGCGGATTTTCAACCACGGCCACATCCAGGTTGTTGCCGCTGCGCGTGATGTTCACGCTCTGGAACAGCCCTGTGGCGTAGAGGGTCTTGACCGACTGGTTGATTTTCTCGGGGTCGAAGGGATCACCCGGCTGAACCACCATATAAGCCACGATGGTGCTGCTTTCGATGCGCTGGTTGCCGGAAACATTGATGGCGGAAATGGTGCCGCCGGCGGGCACCATCGCCCCCTGCGCGGGCGCGGTCTGCGCCGCCGCGGCAATGCCGGGCGCGGCAAGCATGGCCGGCAGCAGGCAGACGGATGCCAGAAGGACGGAGCGCGGCTTTATTAGCAATCGAAATCTCCCAACCATGATCCCTGTTTCCAGGGCTTGCCATCTCGCGGCGTTTGGCACGCGAATGCCCTCCGGGCAAGGTGCCCGCGCCAAAAGACGTGGCTTTAACTTAAAGTAAATGTGAGAACCAGGCGACCGCGCCGAGCCTGGTCAGGTCATTAAATGTCACCAGCATTACCAGAGAGAGGATAATCGCCACCCCCACCCGCAGCCCCGCCTCCCGCGCCTGCTCAGGCACCGGGCGGCGGATCAGAAACTCCACGGCATAGAAGAGCAAATGCCCGCCATCCAGAATCGGGATAGGGATGAGATTCACCAGGCCGAGATTGATGGAAAGCAGGGCGATAAGGTTGACCACCGCCACCACGCCCAACGCCGCGGCCTG
>JAGWOU010000214.1 GCA_028870815.1 Rhodospirillales bacterium
GCATTCCGCTGCATCTGGACCAGCTCGCCAAGGCGGGCAGTGCCGTGCAACTCGTGGAGGCTTACGCGGAATATTACGCCGGGGCTGAGACCATTTCCGTGCATCGCGGCATCTGGGGCGAGACTTTGGACCCGCAGGCGCTGAACAACACCGATAGGCTGGAGATTTTCGTGACCGCCAACGAGGCGGCGGGGCAGGCGGTGCTCATTGCCCGGCTGGATAATCTCGGCAAGGGCGCATCTGGTGCCGCCGTGCAGAACATTAAACTGATGCTGGGGATGGAGAATGGGTGAGGCGCAACGCCCGGGCGGGCTGATTTACGCGCTGGGCAATCTGAAACCGCAGATCGACCCCACGGCCTGGATTGCACCCACGGCGGTGCTGATTGGCGATGTGCGGGTGGGGCCAGGGACCAATATCTGGTTCAATTGCGTCCTGCGCGGGGATATCAACCCGATTATCGTCGGCGCCCGCACCAATATCCAGGATGGCACGGTGGTGCATGTGGCTTATGAGAAATATCCCGCCATCATCGGGGATGACGTGACCATCGGCCATTCCGCCATCATTCATGCCTGCGAGCTGGAAAACCATGCCTTCATCGGCATGGGCGCCACGGTGCTGGATGGCGCGGTGGTGGAGGAAGGCGGGCTGTTGGGCGCGCGCGGCCTGCTGGGCCCCGGCAAGCGCATTGGCCGGCAGCAGCTATGGGCCGGATCGCCCGCACGCTACGTGCGGGACATGTCGGATGAGGAGCGCGCAAGCTGGAGCGTGATCGGCCCGCGTTATGTTGAATTGGCCGATCGCTACCGCGAGACATTCCGCCCAATCGACTAATTTTCCTGGAAAATCAGGCGGCGCGGTATTAACTTTGGCGCATGACCGATCAGGAATTTGAAGCCGCGCTCCTGGATGCCGCTTTTGCCCTGGGCGCGGAGGCAGGGTGGTTGCGTGTATCCGCCGCCGCCGCCGCGCGCCATGCTGGGCTGGACCTCGCCCGGGCGCGGTCTCTGTTTCCTTGCACAGCGGAAATTCTGAGAAAATTCGGCCATCAGGCCGATGCGGCGGCGCTTAGCCATGTGGCGGCGGATGGCAGTGTGCGGGACAAATTGTTCGACATTCTGATGCGCCGGTTCGATTACCTGCAACCCCGCCGCGCGGGTGTGAAGGCGCTTTTGCGGGTTCTGCCGTTCTGCCCGCCATTGGCGTTGGCAATGGCGGAGATGAACCTCACCTCCATGGGCTGGCTGCTGGAAGGTGCGGGCGTTGAGGCCACCGGCTTCGCTGGCGCGTTGAAGAAGCGCGGACTGCTGGCCGTGTGGCTGTATGGCCTGCGCGCCTGGGCCCAGGATGAAAGCCCCGACCTGACCGCGACGATGGCGGCGGTGGATAAGGCGTTGGCCCGCGCCGAGGATATTGCCCAGCGCCAATCACCATTCGCAACAGCCGCACCGCCGGCGGAATCCCCCACGCCGGAGGCGGAGGATTCAGCCATTCCATAACCCCTGCAACAAGATCAGGAGATGAACGATGGCCATGAAGACCCAAAAATCCACAGGAACGAATCCCTTCATGCCGGAATTCGACATGACGAAGATGATGGAGGGCATGAAAATCCCCACGATGCCGGACATGGATGTGGTGCTGGCGGCGCACCGGCGGAACCTTGAGGCGCTGACAGCCGCCAACCGCGCGGCGCTGGAAGGCGCGCAGCTGGTGGCCCGCCGGCATATGGAGATTATGCAGGAGACCATGGCTGGGTTGACCGAAACCATGAAGGAACTTGCCGCCAGCAAGACGCCAAGCAGCCAGGCTGCCAAGCAGGCGGAATTGCTGAAGACCGCTTATGAAAATGCCGTGGCCAATACCAAAGAGCTGAGTGACCTGATCCAGAAATCCAACGCCGAGGCGATAAGCAAGCTGAACGCCCGCTTTTCTGAGGCGATGAGCGAGATGAAGGCCATGTTGGAAAAGAAGTAAGGCTTTTCCGTAAGCCCCCACGGGGCCATATTGGCGGCATGTCCACCGCCACAATGCCGCCTCTGCCGCTGACCTTTATTCCCGAGAAGCAGGCCCCGCGCCCGCTGCAAAAGCCGCTACGCGTGGTCTCGGAATATGCGCCAAGCGGCGACCAACCAACGGCCATCGGCCAATTGGTGAAGGGCGTTGAGCAACAGGAGCGCGACCAGGTGCTGCTGGGCGTCACCGGCTCAGGCAAAACCTTCACCATGGCCAAGATCATCGAGGCGGCGCAACGCCCGGCTCTGGTGCTGGCACCGAACAAGACGCTCGCGGCCCAGCTCTACGCGGAGATGAAAAGCTTTTTCCCCGACAATGCGGTGGAATATTTCGTCTCCTACTACGATTATTACCAGCCGGAAGCCTATGTGCCGCGCTCGGACACATACATCGAAAAAGATAGCGCGATTAACGAGACCATCGACCGCATGCGCCACGCCGCCACCCAGGCGCTGCTGGAGCGGGGCGATGTGATCATCGTCGCCTCCGTCTCCTGTATCTATGGTATCGGCTCGGTCGAGACCTATTCCAAGATGGTGGTGCGGCTAGAAACCGGCGGGCGGATTGAGCGTGACGCGCTGGTGAAGGCGCTGGTGGATCTGCAATATCGCCGCAACGACATGGCTTTTGCACGCGGCAGCTTTCGCGTGCGCGGCGAGAATGTGGATATTTTTCCGTCCCAATATGAGGACCGCGCCTGGCGGATTTCATTATTTGGCGATGAGATTGAGAAAATATCTGAATTCGATCCGCTCACCGGCGAGCAGAGCGCGGTGCTGAACGATGTCTCAATCTACGCCAATTCCCACTATGTCACGCCGCGTCCGACGCTGACGCAGGCGATTTCCAAAATCAAAGTCGAGCTGAAGGAGCAGTTGGCAGACTTCACCGCCAACGGCAAGCTGCTGGAGGCCGAGCGTTTGCAGCAGCGCACCACCTTCGATATCGAGATGATGGAAACCACGGGTTCTTGCAAAGGCATCGAGAACTATTCGCGCTATCTTTCTGGTCGCAACGCGGGCGATCCGCCCCCCACCTTGTTTGAATATCTGCCAGAAAATGCCTTGTTGTTTGTGGATGAGAGCCATGTGACCGTCCCGCAGATCGGCGGCATGTTCAAAGGCGACTATGCGCGCAAATCCATCCTCGCCGAATATGGCTTCCGGCTGCCGAGCTGCATCGACAACCGGCCTTTGAAATTCGAGGAGTGGGAGCGGTTCCGGCCGCAAACCTTGTTTGTTTCCGCCACCCCTGGCCCGTGGGAGATGGAGCGCACGGCGGGCGTGTTCGCGGAACAGGTGATCCGCCCCACCGGGCTGGTCGATCCGATTACGGAAATCCGCCCGGTCGAGCATCAGGTTGACGATCTGCTAGGTGAGGTCAGGCTGGTGACGAAGCGCGGCGGGCGCGTGCTGGTAACGACGCTGACCAAGCGCATGGCCGAAGACCTCACAGAGTACCTGACCGAGCAGGGTGTGCGCGTGCGGTATCTGCATTCGGATGTGGATACGCTAGAGCGGATCGAGATTATCCGAGATCTTCGTCTTGGCGCCTATGATGTTCTCGTCGGCATCAATCTGCTGCGTGAGGGCTTGGATATTCCAGAATGTATGCTGGTTGCGATTCTTGACGCGGATAAGGAGGGCTTCCTGCGCTCTGTTACCTCTCTCGTCCAGACCATCGGCCGCGCGGCGCGCAACGTGGATGGCCGCGTGATCCTTTACGCTGACACGATGACCAACAGCCTGAAACAGGCCATTGAGGAAACCGAGCGCCGCCGCGCCAAGCAGATGGCCTGGAATGAGGCGCATGGCATCACCCCGCAATCGGTCCGCAAGAATATCGGCGAGGTGATCCACTCCGTGTTCGAGCAGGATTACGTGACCGTGGCGCCAACCAAGAGTGCCGGGCTGGACGAGTTCGTGGGCAAGGATCTTGCCTCCAGCATCGCGGCGCTGGAAACCCGCATGCGCGCCGCCGCGGCGGATTTGGAGTTCGAGGAAGCCGCCCGGGTGCGCGATGAGATCAAGCGGCTGGAAGCACTTGAGCTGGGGCTGGAGCCGCCGCCCGCCCCCAGCCGCGCCCCGCAAAAACCAAAGGGCCCCGTGCCGCTTGGCCCCGGCGGTGGCGGGTACGATCCGGCCAAGCGCAAGGGCAGGGGACGGCGCTGAGCCAAAAGGTTAACAGCGAACCGACCATAATTATTTAATCGTCAAAGCTTAGGCAAACGCCTAGGGTATCTGCGATATCCGCAAGGCCGATGGAACTGAAAACTGGGTGGCGAAATGAAACGGCATGTTCTGGGCCTGGGTGTGGCTGTCTCTATCGCCATGGGCGGTTTGGCGGCGGCCGCGCCGGTGAAGG
>JAGWOU010000215.1 GCA_028870815.1 Rhodospirillales bacterium
CGCCACCACCGACGCATAGCTATAGAGCCCGCCCGAAGCGAAATATGGCTGCGCTTCGCCCAGCACCGTGCCGGAACTGTCCCAGCTTACGTCGATGGTCACGGTGACATTATTGGTAATCAGGCCGTCGAGTTGGCTCGCCGCATAGTCAACGGCGGCGATGAAGCCATTCGGCGCCGCCGAGGTTGTTGTGTCGAAAACCAGCTGGATGTCCATGGCAAGCCTCCGCGAAATCTCCCCAAGAGTTCATCGCATAGGTTAATGCATGTTTAAATTTACGCGTATAATGCTGGTTTCAATATTTCCGCCTCTTCCGGCGTAAACACCCCCTGGCGCAGAAGTAAATCCAGCAGCACCAGCACGACGTTGAATTTGAACTCATCCGTGGTGCAAAGCGCCTGCTTCACCTGCTCCAGCGGCCAGAGCATGAAGCTCTCCACCTCGCCATCCATCGGCTTTGGGATGAAATCCGCCGGCAGCTCTAGATCATAGGCATAAACCACGTCGCGGCGCAGCCCTTCAGGGCGCTCCATATTATAACGGAAGCGCGCCACCTCCCGCGCCTGAGCGGCGCTACGCTCCTCCAACCCGGCTTCTTCCCAGGATTCCTTCAACATGGCGGCGAATGGGGAATGTCCCGCCGGCACACCGCCAGCCACCAGATGGTCCAGCTTGCCGGGGTCCAGCTTCTTATTGGCGGCGCGCTTGGCCACCCAAAGATGCAGGCCCTCCGGCTTTCTCACCAGCCCGTTCAGATGCACCCCCACGCCGATCACGCCAAAGCTGGGCAGGGCACCGCGGTCCAGCACGCCCAGAACCTCGCCCTCGGGCGTGGCGCGCACGTCGAAATCCTCGGCGCGTGTGGGAATACCCACATCGGCGGCCAGCTCATTCAGCCTGGGCAGCAGAGCCTCGGGCATGTCCACCCGCCCGGGTGAAATTTCGATGGCGGATTCGACCCCACGCAGCCGCGCCGCCAGCTCCGGCTTCACGAAGCCGATGTGATGCGGGCCCGCATGCAGCGCCAGCCTTGCACCCGGCAGCATGGCTGAGTGGCAAAAGTCGATATCTCTTAAAAGCTTTGCAATTTGTGCGTCAGGTGCCATGTGCTGGCTCATGACCCGATCCGCCGCCCGTGCCAACCCCCACCTGGCCCCAAATACGACCGCGAAAACCGCCAAGGGCTCCCTGAAGACCATTCTCTCGCTGTTTCCCTATCTTTGGCCAGCGGGCGAGACATCCTTGCGGGTGAAGCTGGTTCTGGCCTCCATCGCGATGCTTCTGGCCAAGGTGGGCACGGTTTATGTCCCGGTGGTCTACGGCCATCTGGTGGACAAGCTCTCTCACCCCGCCGGGGCATTGTTTCTGCCCATGGCGCTCATCGGCGGCTATGTCGCGGTGCGCATCACCTCCGCCGCTTTCGGTGAGATGCGGGATGCGCTGTTCGCCGGCGTGCAGATGCGCGCCTCCCGCGTGGTGGCGCGCAAGACCTTCGAGCATCTGCACGCGCTTTCCATGCGCTTCCATATGGACCGGCAAACCGGCGGGCTCTCCAACATCATCCTGCGCGGCACGCTGGGTATTCAATCCGTGCTGCGCCTCGCCACCTTCAATCTGGTACCCACGATCGTCGAGCTTCTGCTCACCACCTTCATGCTCTGGCACCTGTTCAACGTGTGGTACGCGCTGATCACCTTTGTCGCCATCGGGTTCTACATCGTCTTCACCTTCGGCTTCACCGCCTGGCGGACGAAATTCCGCCGCACGATGAACGAGAGCGACAACGAGGCCCAGACCAAGGCCATCGACTCCCTGCTGAACTTCGAGACGGTAAAATATTTCGGCAACGAGGCGCATGAAGCTAAACGCTTCGACGAAAGCCTCGCCCGGTTCGAGAAAGCCTCGGTAAAATCACAGGTCTCATTAAATGCGCTGAATATCGGCCAAGCCATCATCATCTCCCTGGCGCTGGGCGCGATGATGCTGATGGCCGCCAATGGCGTGGTGCATCATCGCGTCACCGTGGGCAGCTTCGTCCTGGTGAACACTTATCTCATGCAGCTTTACGTACCGCTGAATTTCCTCGGCTTCACCTACCTCACCCTCAACCAGGGGCTGGTGGATATGGAGCAGATGTTCTCCCTGCTGCGCGTCCATCAGGAAGTGCAGGACAAACCGGAGGCCCTGCCGCTCGCCTCCCATGGCGCACCAGCCGAAATTCGGTTCGAGGATGTACGTTTCGCCTACAACCCAGACCGGCAGATTCTAAAAGGCGTCAGCTTCACCGCGGCGCCGGGCAAGAAGATCGCCATTGTCGGCCCCACCGGCTCCGGCAAATCCACCATCTCCCGCCTCGTATTCCGGTTCTACGACGTCACAGGCGGCCAGGTGCTGGTGGATGGGCACGATGTACGGGATCTGCGCCAGCACGACCTGCGCGCCGCCATCGGCGTCGTCCCGCAGGACACAGTGCTGTTCAATGACAGCATCTTCTACAACATCGCCTATGGCCGCCCAAGCGCGACCAAGGAAGAAGTGGAACACGCCGCCCGCCTGGCACAAGTGCATGACTTCGTCGCCTCCCTGCCACAGGGCTACAACACCAAGGTGGGTGAGCGTGGCCTGAAGCTCTCCGGCGGCGAGAAGCAGCGCGTGGCCATCGCCCGCACCATCCTGAAGAACCCGCGCATCCTGATTCTAGACGAGGCGACTTCCGCGCTGGACACCGCCACCGAACAAGGCATCTCCGCCGCGCTCCGCTCCGTGGCCCAGCACCGCACCACGCTGGTCATCGCCCACCGGCTTTCCACCGTCACCGATTCCGATGAAATCCTGGTGCTGCGCGAAGGCGTGGTGGTGGAACGCGGCACCCACGCAGCCCTTCTGGCGGCGGACGGGGTTTACGCCACCATGTGGGCGGCTCAGGCGGTCATCGAGAGCGAGGAACCCCTGGCCGATGGCACGGATGACACAGCCCTGGAAAAAACGCCCCAGAACGCCGCCGAATGAAATTCGGGTTGGTAGTGCTGCTCCGGCGCACAAGATAAGAAGCGCCGCAGATTTGGGATTTATAAGATGAGTGACAGACAATCACCGCCGGAACGCGAACTGAACCATGCCGGCTCGGTGGTGGACAAGGCGATCGAATACATGATCGGCGAGAACCTTTCAGAACTGGCCATCGCTTCGGCGCTGCTGGGCGGGGCCATGGGGCTGCTCACCCGCTCCTTGCCGGATGGGGTGGTGATCCAGATTCTGCAAAACGCCATCAAGAGTATCGAATCCGGCGAGATGAACGAAGCCTCAGGCAAGGATCACGCCGGCAAGGCCTGAGCCGCGCCGAAAACCTCGTCCCTGCCCCGCGCGGATTGACTTGACGCTGTCCTTTCCTTCGGCCATAAGCCGCCCCGATATTCCGGGCTGGCCCCTGCCAGCCCGCTTTGCGTTTGTTTGAGGAAAAGTATTATGGCCCGCCGTTGCGACCTCACCGGAAAGACCGTGCAAGCTGGCAATAACGTCAGCCACGCGAACAATAAGAGCCGCCGCCGGTTCCTGCCCAACCTGCAGGTCACCACGCTGCTCTCGGATACGCTGGGTGCTGTGCGCCTGCGCCTTTCCACCCGTGCCATCCGCACGATCGAACATAACGGCGGGCTGGATGCTTATCTGCTCGCCCATACCGACGCCAAGCTGACCGGCGAGGGTCTTGCCCTGAAGCGCCGCCTGGAACGCGCCATGGCCAAGAAAGAGGCCAAGGCCGCTTAAACCCCCGCCGGAGCCACTTTCAGGAGGCTCCGATGCTTATACCGGTTACATGGAGCCTCCAGATCAGCGATTCTGATCTGGAGGAATTTTTTACCCCCGCCACCGGTCCTGGGGGGCAGAACGTCAACAAAGTCTCAACCGCCGTACAGCTGCGGTTCAACCTGGCCGCCAATACCACGCTGCCTGAGGCGGTCAAAACGCGCCTCGCCCAACTCGCCGGCAAACGCCTCACGCAAAGCGGCATCATCCTCATCGAGTCCGAGGAGCACCGCTCCCAGCTGCGCAACCGCGAGGAAGCGCGCGAGAAGCTGTTCGAGCTGATCCGCGAAGCGAGTGTGGTGCCGAAGACACGCCGGCGCACGAAACCCACCAAGGCCTCGAAAACCCGGCGGCTCGACGCCAAATCACGGCGGTCCTCGATCAAACGTTTGCGGAACAGCATCGATTGAAACAACTCAGCGCGGCTGGGCTTCTCATTCTCGTCACGGGCTGCGCGGTGGCGCCACCCTACAACCCCCAGCTCGCTTGCCATATTCCCACGAATAGCGAGCAATCCGCACTGCAAATCCTCAAAAGCGAGAACGAAACCGCCGCCGGCACGCCCTTCCACGGCGGCAA
>JAGWOU010000216.1 GCA_028870815.1 Rhodospirillales bacterium
TGGGTCGGATGCATTGGTGACGCGACTGCGGATGGCGGCTTCAAGCGAGGGCAAGCCGCCAAGCTGCTCATGTTCCATGAGCGCCTGCGTATCGTTATGGATAGCGTTCTGCACCTGATGCTGCAGCAGCCCCAGCGTGGAATACCAAAGCGCCACCGCCAGCACGAAGGCGGAGATGCCAAAGACCGCCGCATACACCAACGCAAACCGCACTCCGGCGGAGCGGAACAATATGCTTCGCCGGCGCGGGGCGCCGGGCGTGGGCCCGCTTGCGGAAGCTGGCCCGTGGCTGGTCATGTCTATGCCTGCCCGCCTTAAATATCTTCCGCGCGCAACATGTAGCCAGCATTGCGGACTGTATGCAGCAGCGGGGTCTCAAACGGCTTATCGACCTTCTGGCGCAACCGGGAGATATGAACATCGATCACGTTCGTCTGCGGATCGAAATGATAATCCCACACGCCCTCCAGCAGCATGGTGCGCGTTACCACCTGGCCGGCATGGCGCATCAGATACTCCAGCAACCGGAATTCCCGAGGCTGCAAATCGATCTTCTGCGTCCCGCGGCGAACGGAACGGGACAGCAGATCCATCTCCAGGTCGCCGACCATCAGCCGGGTCGCCGGGCCGTCGCTCTTGCCGCGCCGGGTCAGCGCCTCCACGCGCGCCAACAGCTCGGCAAAGGCGAAGGGCTTGGTGAGGTAATCGTCACCGCCCGCCTTCAATCCTTTCACCCGGTCATCTACCTGGCCCAGCGCTGAGAGAAACAGCACGGGCGTGGTGTTGTCCTGCCCGCGCAATGTTTCCAGCAGACGCAAACCGTCAATGCCGCCAGGCAGCATGCGGTCCAGGATGATAGCGTCAAAATTCTCTGATGCGGCAAGAAACAGGCCATCGCGCCCGTTATCGGCATGTTCCACCGTGTGCCCCGCCTCGCGCAGGCCCTTAAGAACAAACCCCGCCACATCCTTGTCGTCCTCAACGACGAGTATCCGCATCTCTACTCCCCTATTTGAACCGGCCGCCGCCCAACAATGACCGGCAAGTGGAATATATGTGCATTTTTCCGTACCCCAAGGATCACTTTTCGTCCCGGCGCCATTGAAGCAATCGCGCGGGTGAGACCATCGGCACCTGAAATCGCCTCTCCGTTCACCGTAACAATCACCTCGGACTGAGACAACCCCGCTTCATCGGCCGGGCCGCCAGGCTCTAATCCGCTGATCACGGCACCTTGGGTTCCGTCGTCCGGGTCCGCGACGGAAACGCCAAGCCAGCCCCGCGCGACCGCGCCATGAGCGATGAGCTGGGCAACGATGGGTGCCGCGCTGTTGCTGGGAATCGCGAAGCCGATGCCCACCGACCCCCCGGAAGGCGAGACAATTGCTGAGTTTATTCCAATCACCCCACCCTGCATGTTGAAGGCGGGACCACCGGAATTGCCGGGGTTGATTGGCGCGTCGAGCTGCAGGAAGTGGTTGAACGGCCCCTCGCCGATATCCCGCCCTTCAGCCGAAATAATCCCCAGCGTAAAGGAGTTGCCGAGTGCGAAGGGGTTGCCCGCGGCCAGCACCCAATCCCCAATTTGCACCCTGCTGGAGTTGGCCCAATGCGCGGGCTGAAGCGGCTTAGATGACTTAATTCTAATGACAGCGATATCCGTCAGGTCGTCCGCCCCTACTAACTGGGCCGTTAATTTTTGGCCATCATCCAGCGTCACAGTAATTTGAGCCGCCCCGGCAATGACATGATCATTCGTGACGATCAGGCCACTGGAGCTAATGATGAAGCCGGAGCCGGCAGCTTCAGTTAACGGCGGTGTGGCCTTTCCGCCGCGCAGGGGCGCGGGCGTGGCACCTTGGCCGCCCGACGATTCCGTAACGGTGATGCCGACCACACCGGGAGCGACCATTTTCACCAAAGGGGCAAGCGAATGTGGTGCCCCCTGGAATAGGCTGAACTGCGCCGATGCCGCGGCCGGGAACGCCCATAATAAGCCCAGCGCCAAAACCCGCCACCGCATCTTTATGCTCCAAACCGCTTCGGCCTGGCCAAACGCCCATGCCGAATCCTCTTTGCCACGCCGCCCGCCCCCAAGCCAATATGCCAGCCAGCCGCCTTTAACCTACAATTACCGCCCTTAACCTACAATTATAGTCCAATACACATCTTGCGCAGTTGAAAACGCCGCGCCACCTTACGACGTGCCTCTTACAAACAGGAGGGTAATAACATGAGCCGGAAACGCGTCGATTCGTCGTCCATCGATATCGATTATCTGAAGAACGAGTTTGAAAAATTCCGCGCCGGACTGGGCGACACCGCTTCCAAAATGAGCGACAACGCGAATGCTGCGTTAGAGCAAATCACCGAGTATCTGAATGGCGGCAATCTGTCTTCCCGCGTCGCTTCGATTGAGGAGGAACTGGAAATTCTGGCCGCGCGCCTGAAAGGCACGGGCAAGGACGCCGTGGCAAAGCTGGAAACAGAGGTCAGCTCACGTCCATTGGCGTCTCTGGCAATCGCCTTTGGGGTGGGCATGCTGGCCGCCGGCTTGCTGCGCCGCAACTAGCGCCTAATGAGTCTCGCCCGCCGCGCACGGCATTTATGCAGGAGAGCAGCATTTGGGGCCGCAACGGCAGCGGTGGCCCTGTGCATGGGGTTGGGAGGGCTCGGCCTGCTCATTGCCGCCTTCGTCATCTGGCTCAGCCATGTGCTAGGCATCGCCGCCGCAGCCGCCGTCGGTGGCGGCGTATTGCTGGTCTTTATGTTAATGGTCATGGGGTTCGGCGTGCTGGCGCTCCGGCGCATGCGGGCCCGCCAGCCCAGCCTCATGTCTGAGGCCATCGGCATGCTCAATCTTGGCATGCGCATGGCAACGCTGGTAATCCGGCGTGATCCCAGCAAGGTTTTATTGGCCGCGATGATCGCCGGGGCGATGGCCGAGCATTTCTCCCGCAACCGACAAAACGACTGACCACCGCTTCCCGGCGCCAACCCCCCTCCCCTGGCAGGGAGGGGGGTTCATGCTTGCGGGTTACTTGGTGTTGTTCGCCGCTGCCTGAAGATCCGCCGCATGGGCGAGGATGCGGTCTTCCAACCCGGAGGCGATCGAAGGATCAGCCTGGACATCCACCCATTGCCCACCTTGCTGCTGCTGCTCGAACACGCTCACCTGGATCGCATCGGCTGTCAGCGTATTGCTGAGGATATAGGCGTTGGCCTTGAAGCGGGTGTCCGGAGCGGAAGCTGGGCTGTACCAATCGGTAATAATGACGCCGCCGAACGGGTCCGCGGAAACCAGCGGCATGAAGGACAGCGTGTCCAGCGTGGCGCGCCACAAATAGGCGTTCACCTGAATATTGGTGTTGGCGCTGCTGCCGCCGTTGGCGCCCTTGCCCAGGGTGAACAAGCTGTCCGAACTGGTGGGAGGGCCGCCCAGGCCGCCGCCTTCCAGACTATTGATTTGCGGGGCGGAGGTTTTTAGGCCGCCACAGGCGCTGAGCGACAGCAAGCTGACGGCCAAGCCGGCGGGAACGGCGATACGCTGGATAATCCTCAATTCTGCTCTCCAAGCCCAAACTGCATGCTGTTTAGCCTCCAACCCTTGTTCCGCCAAGGGCTGGCTAGGCCATGCCGTAGATCGTTTCCGAAAAACAGAAAGGGCGGCGATTACCCGCCACCCTTTCATCAAGCAAGCCAGAGGTGGTTTAGGTCATTACCACTTGAGAAACGCGCCAGCACCCACAGCCTGCTCCTGCACGTTGGAGCGAACGCCAACAACGGTGGTCGGCTGATGCTGCTGACCGTACAGATACTCGATGAAGAAGCCGAGCGGCTTGGCAAGCTGGTAATCCGCGCCGACCGTCACGCCGTCCTCATTCAGCGTCCGGGCGGTGCCAGCCTTGCCCGGCACATAGGCGCCGGAGGATTGCTGGTTGAAATACGTCGCGCCGACCGTGTACGGGCCGTTGACGTAGGATGCGCCGACAATGTAGCCGAGCGCATTGCGGGCGCCCTTCGGCTTGAAGGCATAGTTGTCCTCAACCTGGCCGTATTTCAGGTTCGCGCCGACGGTAAGACCGGCGAAGGTCGTCTGCGCGCCGGCTTGGAACACGCTCAGCTCGTCATAGCCATATGGGGCGGCGGCGCCATAAGAGCCATTGGTGCTGCTCAGCGGCGCGCCATGCAGGTAAGACACGGAGAGCTTGTTGGCGAAGCCGTCCATCGTGTCGGCATAGGAGACCGACATGTCCAGCGTGTTGCGGCGACGGTTGGGGCTGCCACCGGCGATGGAGGTGGCGGCGGCGCCATTGGCGCTGGCGATGTTCGCGGTGCCCTGCTTGATGCCATTGGAGTTAGGCTCGAAGCCGATGATGC
>JAGWOU010000217.1 GCA_028870815.1 Rhodospirillales bacterium
TACGGTTGCAGGATGCGCGTGGTGCCGCACCCGGCCTTGACCCGCCGGCGGCCCGCGATGTGTCCAAAGACACAAAAAATATCACATGGCCAGCGCCTAAACGCTGGCAAGTTCATGGAACCGATGACCGCATTGCCTTTTGACATTACTCAGTCTTTCAAGGCCAAAGCCCGGTTCGGCTCCGCTTCCCCTTATCCTTATCTCGCGCCCGTGACGCGGGAACGCCCAGACTGGGCCGTCCTGCCCGGCGCGCGCCGGAGTAATATTGTTAATGTCGAAAAAGATGCTGATCGATGCCAGCCATGCGGAAGAGACCCGCGTGGTGGTGCTGGATGGTAACCGCCTTGAGGATTTTGACGTCGAGACCGTCAGCCGCAAGCAAATTAAAGGCAATATCTATCTAGCCAAGGTTATCCGGGTAGAACCCAGCCTGCAGGCCGCCTTTGTTGAGTATGGCGGCAACCGCCACGGCTTCCTGGCCTTTGGCGAAATCCACCCGGATTACTACCAGATCCCGGTCGCGGACCGGCAGAAGCTGCTGGAAATGCAGGCTGAAGCCGCCGCCGAGGCGGAAGCCGAGGCGAACCGTGCCGATGCCGACGCCGAGGAGCAGACGCCGGACGAGGCAGATACCCCCAGCCCCGCGTTGGCCGAGGCAGCCGCCCAGCCGCTTGAGATCACGCCGATCGAGATCATCGCCGCACCTCCGCCCGAAAGCGAGGGCGACGAACCGGCGATGACCGCAGAGGCACCGCCAGCCGAGGCTGGGGAAGCTGGCGAGGATAACGGCGTGGAGACCGTGCCGAGCAACGACACGTTTGAAACAATCGAACCGGATTTGGCGGCCGAAGCCCCGGCACCGGAGCAGATGGGCGGCGACGGCGACGATGCGGCCGAGGCAAGGGAACGGCGCCTGCGCCAGCGTTTCCTGCGCAATTACAAGATTCAGGACGTGATCCATCGCCGCCAGATCATGCTGGTGCAGGTGGTGAAGGAGGAACGCGGCAATAAGGGCGCCGCACTCACCACCTATCTCTCGCTGGCCGGGCGGTTCTCGGTGCTGATGCCGAACTCCCCCACCGGCGGTGGGGTTTCCCGCAAGATTACCTCGCAGACCGACCGCCGCCGCCTGAAGGAAGCGATGGCCGAGCTGGATATCCCGCAGGGCATGGGGCTGATCGTGCGGACCGCCGGCGCCAACCGGCCGAAACCGGAGATAAAACGCGACTGTGAATATCTGCTGCGGCTGTGGGACGATATCCGCGACAAGACCATGGAATCCTCCGCGCCCGCGCTGATCTATGAGGAAGCCAGCCTCATAAAGCGCGCCATCCGCGATGTGTACACCAAGGATGTCGAGGATATTCTGGTGGATGGCGAGGACGGCTATAAGGCGGCGCGGGACTTCATGCGCATGCTGATGCCCGCAAATGCGCGCCGGGTGCAGTTCTGGCAGGAAGGCCAGCCGCTGTTCTCCAAATACCAGGTGGAAACCCAGCTGGACGCCATGCTGAACCCCGTGGTGCAGCTGCGCTCGGGCGGCTACATCGTCATAAACCAGACGGAAGCGCTGGTCGCCATCGACGTGAACTCCGGCCGCTCCACCCGCGAGCGCTCCATCGAGGACACGGCTCTGCGGACCAACATGGAAGCTGCCGAAGAGGTGGCCAAGCAGCTGCGCATGCGCGACCTGGCCGGGCTGATCGTGATCGATTTCATCGACATGGAAACGCGCCGGAACAATGCGGCGGTTGAGCGCAAGTTGAAGGATGCGCTGAAGCACGACCGCGCGCGCATCCAGGTGGGCTCCATCAGCCATTTCGGGCTCATGGAAATGTCCCGCCAACGGCTGCGCCCCTCGCTCACCGAGGCTTCGCTCGTCACCTGCCCGCATTGCGCCGGCATGGGCCATGTGCGCAGCCCGGAGAGCGCGGCACTGCATATTCTGCGCGCCATCGAGGATGAGGGCGCGAAGTTCCGCGCCGCGGAACTCTCCGTCTCCTTGGCGTCTGAGATTTGCTTCTATCTGTTCAACCATAAGCGCGAGCGGCTCTCGCAGATCGAGGCGCGCTATGCCATGCGGGTGATCTTCAACCCGGATGGCAGCCTGACCGGCGGCAATTTCCGGCTGGAGCGGCTGCGGGCGCAAACCGCCCCGCCGCCCGCCCCGGCTCCCGTAAAACCCGAGCGCCAGCCGGAACCCGCACAAATTGTGGCTGACGAGGCCGAAGCCGAGACCGAGGAGGCTGAAACCTCCGACACTCCGCAGGAGCGTGGTGAGCGCAAACGCCGCCGCCGCCGCCGGGGGCGCCGGCGCAATGAGGCTGGTCAGGGTAACGCAGAACCCAGCCAGAACGCTGAAAGCGAGTCCGCCGAGGAACCGCTGAGCGAGCTGGACCAGGTGCTGGAGGCCGCACTTGGCGGCGCGGCTGACGAGGCTGTTGCTGAATTGCCGCCGACTGAAGCGGATGTTGAGGCCGCGCCTGCGGAAGAACCCGCCGCGCCGAAACGCCGCCGGGCGCCGCGCAAGCGCAAGGAGGCGGAAGCCGCTCCGGCAGAAGCCATAGTGGTAGAAGAAGCCGTTTCCGACGAAGGCGAAGCCGCGCCCGCCAAGCGCGCGCCCCGCAAGCGCAAACCCGCCACGAAGAACGCGAAGGGCGCCAAGCCGGACGCCGCTGAGGCGGAAGCCCCGGTGGCACCGCCGCCGGCTGAAGAGCCGGGGGAGGCGCAAGCCGAGCCAGCCCCCGTGCCGGAATTGGTGGCAGCCGACGGCCCGGCGGCGGAAGGTGCCGCAGAGCCGGCGGTGAGGCCGATTCTGGTTGGAACCCCAGAAACCCCGGCGGCCAAAAAGTCCGGCTGGTGGCGGCGCTAGCCCGGCATCGCGGGTAATTTACAGTTCGTAGCGAAATAGGGGAGGACTTTTACCCCTATTTTACTTGAAATACTGCCAAATCCTGCGAATCATGTACGGTGTGCCTGAACCAGGCACAGTTCTAGGAGCAATATATCTATGGCCTTCAACCCGAACCAATCCTACCGCACTGTACAGGCCGGCTACGCCGCCTATGGCAGCGCCGCGCTGGATGCGGGACTGCGCGCCTATATGCTGCGCGTTTACAACTGGATGGCGTCCGGCCTGGTGCTTACCGGCCTGGTTGCGTTCGCCATCTCTCACACCGCGCTGTTGAACCTGTTCTACCAGCCGGTGAATACCGCCTATGGCGTGGCCCTTCACCCCACCATCTTGGCTTATGCCACCATCTTCGCACCGCTGGTGTTCGTGATGGTGCTGAGCTTCGGGGTGAACAAGCTCTCCACAACCGCGGCTCAGACGCTTTTCTGGGTGTTCTGCGCCACGATGGGCGCGTCTCTGACCAATATTTTCATGGTCTACACCGAGACCTCGATCGTTGAAGTGTTCTTCATCACCGCTTCCATGTTCGCGGCGACGAGCCTTTTCGGCTATGTGACGGGACGCGACCTGACGAGCTGGGGCAGCTTCTTCTTCATGGGGCTCATTGGCATCATCGTCGCCTCGCTGGTGAATATTTTCCTGCATTCCCCGGCGGTTGCCTTTGCCATCTCCTTCCTTGGCGTGTTCATCTTCCTGGGCCTTACCGCCTATGACACCCAGCGGATCAAGACCAGCTACATTCAGTTTGGCTCCGCCTACGGTGCGGCCATGGCGGGCAAGCGCTCGGTCTATGACGCGTTGCAGCTTTACCTGAACTTCATCAACCTGTTCTTGTTCATGCTGCAGCTCTTCGGCCAGCGTAACCAGCGCTAGCCGATAATGGCGTCCTTGGTTGTCAGCCTGGCCGGTGCGGACCGGCCAGGTCTTGTCAACAGCCTCTCCGTGAAGATTGCCGCCGGAGGCGGAAGCTGGCTGGAAAGCCGGCTCGCGCATCTGGCGGATACCTTCGCGGGGATTATTCTTGTCCGGGTTCCCGACGAAAAAGCTGAGGCGCTTGCCGCCGCCCTTTCCGAACTCGCGGCTGAAGGGCTGGTGGTGAATGTGATCACCGGCACCGAGGCGCCAGCCCCGGCCGAGCAGGTGACGCTGGAACTGCTGGGCAATGACCGCCCCGGAATCGTACGGGAAGTGACGCAAACATTGCGCGGCCTGGGCGTGAATATCGAAGAATTCTCCTCCCATATCGAAAGTGCCGCTTTCACGGGGGAGGATATGTTCCGCGCCGTGGCGAGGCTGGGCCTGCCGCCGGGGCTTTCCGCCCAGGATGTGAGCACCGCGCTGGAGGGCCTGACGGCGGAATTCATGGTGGATATCAAGGCACCGGAAACCGCCTGAACCCTTAGAGCCGGATCGGCTTAGGTTCGCTCATAAGTGAGCAAATC
>JAGWOU010000218.1 GCA_028870815.1 Rhodospirillales bacterium
TACGACATCTCGCGCGAACGTGTGCGCCAGATTGAGGTGCGCGCCTTCGAGAAGCTCCAAAAATCCATGAAGGCCCAGGTAGCCGAGCAGCGCCAGGCGGCCAGCGCCAACGCCGCCGCCCTGCAACTCCACTAAGCTATTCGCCGTGCCAAAAAAAACCGGGGCCAAAAGCCCCGGTTTTTTAATACTCAATCGTCCCGATGAACCTTTTCCATCCGCTCATGGCGCTCCTGCGCCTCGATGGAAAGAGTCGCGATCGGCCTGGCTTCCAACCGCCGCAGCCCGATTGGCTCCCCGGTTTCCTCGCAATAGCCATAGGTGCCGGTCTCCACGCGCTCCAACGCCTGATCGATCTTGCCAATCAGCTTGCGCGCCCTGTCCCGGGTGCGCAGCTCCAGCGCCCGGTCGGTCTCCACGCTTGCGCGGTCGGTAATATCGGCTTCCAGGATTCCGCCTTCGCCCAGGGATGCCAGGGTGCCATTAGCCTCTTTCACCAGATCCCCCCGCCAGCGCAGAAGCTTCTGGCGGAAATACTCGGTCTGCATCGGATTCATAAACTCTTCGTCTTCCGATGGCCGGTAATCCGGTGGCAACGAAATCAGCATGCCGTCAGATCCTTCATCCGTCGAGCGAGTCACCTTGCCCGCCCCGTGTCGTCGAGCGGGCTTATAGCGATGCGCCGTTGACAAGCCAAGCCGCACAGCAGGCCGCACGACGCAGCGCAGCATATTTTTCCCGACTTTCGCACGGATGGGACGGATGAAAGACGGATGACGGCCGCCAATTTGTACGTTATGGAGCCAAAACCGTTACCGAACAGTGGCACCTTGCCCGGCCTTTGGCGGAATCGGGCCATAGATGCGCCTTAATGCTGCTGCTGAATGTTACCCATGAACATCGAACCCCGCTTCCTTTCCGAACTCGACCCCGCACCCGGCACGCCGCTCATCTCGGTGGTGGTGCCGGTACATAACGAGGCCCCGAACCTGAAGCCGCTGATCAGTGCTATCAGCGCGGCACTGGAGGGCATCGCGCATGAGATCGTCTATGTGGACGATGGCAGTTCGGACGCCACGCCGCAGATCCTCGCGGAAGCCGCGGAAACCCTGCCCACCCTGGTGCGCGTACGCCACAAGCAGAGCTGCGGGCAGAGCGGCGCGGTCGTGACCGGGGTTAAAACCGCGCACGGCATCTATGTCGCCACGCTGGATGGCGATGGCCAGAACGACCCCGCGGATATTCCCGCCATGCTGGAGGCGATGCGCACGGCCGAGGCAAAAGGCCCCCGCCCCGTTCTCATCGCCGGCCATCGCGTTAACCGGCAGGACAGCAACGCCAAACGCTTCGGTTCGCGCCTGGCCAACCGCGTGCGCGCCTGGGCGCTGAAGGACGCAACGCCCGATACCGGCTGCGGCGCCAAGCTGTTCCGCCGCCAGGCTTTTCTGGAGCTGCCGCATTTCGACCATATCCACCGCTTCTTGCCGGCCTTGTTCATCCGCGCCGGCGGCCAGGTGGTCTCGGTGCCGGTGCGCCACCACGCCCGCGCCCACGGCGCCTCGCATTACAATAACTGGCAGCGGCTGAAGGTGGGCATTGTGGATCTCGCCGGCGTCGCCTGGCTGCAACGCCGCTGGAAGGTGCCGCAAATCGAGGGCCGCGATGAGTAGCGAGGCTCCCACCGCCATCGCCGCTCCGCGCGGTGCTGCCAAGGCGCTGAAGCCGGCCTTGATGGCGGGCGGGCTGATTGCCGTGGCCGCCGCCCTGCCGCTGATGGGCCATGGCGCCGCGCAGGAAACACTCACCAGCGCCCTGGCCCAAGGCGGGCTGCGGGGGCAGACAGTATTTCTGCTGCTCTCCACTTTTCTTATCGCCATCGGCCTGCCCCGGCAGATTCCGGCCTTCGCCGCCGGCTATGCCTTTGGCCCTTGGTATGGCACCGCCATTGCCCTGGTGGCGCAAATTCTCGCCTGTAGCCTGGACTTCATCTGGGCCCGTGCCATCGCGCAGGATTTCTGCCGCCGCAAATTCGGCGCCAAACTGGCCTGGGTGGACCGCACCCTCGCGCGCCACCCCTTCACCGCCGCGCTGATGCTGCGCCTGATGCCCATCGGCAATAACCTGCTGCTTAATCTTGCGGCCGGCCTCACCTCGGTACGCATGCTGCCGTTCCTGGCGGCATCGGCCATCGGGTTCATCCCGCAAACCATCGTCTTCGCATTGCTCGGCAAGGGCAGCGCGCCAAACCACGCGCATCTGCTGATGCTGGGCGGCGTCACATTCCTTTTATCCGCCCTGCTCGGGCTGGTGTTGCTGCGCCGGAACCGCGCCGCCATATAGGCGCCATGCACGGCGCCATCGCTAAGCCCAGCCTGCGCTTCGGCGCCTTCGTCGCCACCATTGCGGTCATCCAGACCATCGTCGCCCTGGCCATCGACATGATGGTGCCAGCGCTGGGAGACATCGCCGCCGCCCTGCATTTGGGAAATGGCAATGCCAGGCAATGGGTCATCGCCAGCTTCGTCATCAGCTTCGGCGTCAGCCAGCTTGCCTACGGGCTGGTGGCTGACAGATTTGGCCGCAAGCCCGTGCTGGTGTTCGCCCTCGCCCTCTATGCCCTCGGCAGTTTCAGCGCCGCTGCCGCTCATGGCTTCGCCACGCTGCTGGCCGCGAGGGCATTGCAAGGCTTCGGCGCCGCCGGAGCGCAGGTGCTCGCCACCGCCATCGTGCGGGACCGTTACGCCGGGCGGCTGATGGCCAAGGTCAATTCGCTCTCCTTCATGGTGTTTCTCTCCGCCCCCATTCTCGCCCCGTGGCTCGGGCAAGAGCTGTTGAGCATCGCGCCATGGCAGGCGATTTTCATTGCCCTAGGCCTTTATGCCAGCCTTACTTTGCTCTGGGTTGTCTGGCGCCTGCCGGAAACGCAGCCCCCGGCGGACCGCCGCCTGGTAAGCTGGAGCAGCTTCCGCGACGCCGCCGCGCAAACGCTGCGCAACCGCGTTTCGCTGGGCTATACCCTGGCGGCGATGCTGATGCTGGGTGCCTGGCTCGGCTTCATCTACTCCGCCCAGCAGGTTTTCGCCGAAGTGTTCGAGGCGCCGAAACTCTTTCCGCCGGTTTTCGCCATTTGCGCCGGCAGCATGGCCGTGGCCGCCCTCATCAATGCCCGTCTGGTGGAGCGTTTCGGCATGCGCCGCCTCGCCCATGGCGCCATGGTGGGGTTCATCCTGATGGCCGCGGCACAGGCGCTCACCGCCTTTCTGGGTCAGGACACGCTGCTGCATTTCGCCCTGCTGCAAACCCTGATGATGTTCGGTTTCGGCCTGCTGGCGGGGAATTTCTCCGCCATCTCCATGGAGCCGCTGGGCCATATCGCCGGCAGTGCCGCCGCGGTCCAGGGCTTCATCAACATGTTCGGCTCGGCGCTCATCGGCATCTTCATCGGCCTGCAGTTCGACGGCACGCTGCGTCCGCTCGCCGCCGGATTTTGCCTTTGCGGTGCGCTTGGCCTCGCCGTTATCGCCATCGCCGAACAGGGAAGGCTCTTTCAGCCGCACACCGCCAAGCGAAACGTGTAAAACTATTCCGCCGCCAGCTTCTGCTTTGCCGCCGCTTCCTCATAAGCGGCCAGATAGCCCTGCACCATCGCCTCGCGCGGGGTGGGCGGCGTAATTCCACCCGCCAGTTTGTCCCATAGTTTCGCCTCGGTGGCGGCGCGGCGCATCGTTCCGGCCAGGGCGCGGGCATCGCCCAGCTCAAACAGCAAGCCGTCCTTGCCGTCGGTAATCCGCTCCGCCGGGCCGCCTTTGTTGGAGGCGATCACCGGCCGGCCGCAGGCCCAGGCCTCCGAGATCACCAGGCAGAAAATCTCCCACCAGGTCGAGGGCACCACCACCCAATCCACCCGCGCCATGCGCGCGGCAAGCTGGCTGTGATGATAGCCTCCATTGAAACGCACGTGCTGCGCCTCCAGGGGCTTGGCGGCCTCCTTGGCGAAGAACGCCTCCATCTCCTGGCGGCGCTGCGGGCTGGCGAAATGCATGTTCTCGCCGTTGATTTCCAGGGAAAAATCACTGAACCCCTCGGCGCGCAGAATGGTCACCGCCTCCAGCAGCACATGGATGCCCTTGACATCGATCAACTGGCCGAAAAACCCGAACCGGTTGCGCCGGGCGGGGGCGGTTTCGCGCACCGGGGCCGGCAGCTCCAGCCCGTTCGGCACATGCCGGAATTTCGCTGCCTCCAGCCCCCAATCGGCGAATTTCTGGATCATGAAGCGGCTGGGTACGGTGAACAGGTCCACCACCGCCAAATGGGCCTTCATCCAGTGCTCGCGCAGAAAAAACTCTTCC
>JAGWOU010000219.1 GCA_028870815.1 Rhodospirillales bacterium
CCATAAGGCGGATCGGTGAACCAGATGGCGCCGGTGCTGGGCCGGACGGCGACATCGTTGGGAGAGTTGAGGTGTTTGCCTTCAAATTCGGAGGCAAGGGTGGTGGTGGTGCCATCCAGTTCGCGCCTTGTGACGGCACGGCCGTGATGCAGGCAGGAGATGAGCCGGCCTTCGCGGTCTCGCGCATGGCCGTTAGCAAAACCGGAAGGATATTGAAAAACGGAGATTTGATTATCGCACCAGCGCAGCACGCGGTTATTCGGAATGTCGCTGAACAACAGAAGCTCGTGATCGGCGAACCAGACGGGCCCTTCGAGCCAGCGGAAGTTTTCGCCCAATACCTCGATTTCCGCATTGGGCAGAACCAGCCTACGAAAGCGCGGATCGCAGATCTCATAATGGCTCATTTTATGTGGCCTGGCTTGCGGACTGGCTCGGTGTCCATCCGCACACACATCAGCACACAAGGCGTATCCCCAATGGTGCCGGAGCGATGTCCTTTGCGGCCATTCCATTCCTTGCAGTTCTGATCTTCACCAAATTGCACGTCGCCAGGGCCGAATTCGCGGCGGGTGCCGTCCATCGCTTCCACCCACCAACGCCCCGAAACGGGAATAATCCATTGCGGGGCGGGGTTTTCGTGCCATTCGCCAACCCAGCCAACCGGCTGCACGGTGAAGACAAGTTCTGATTTTCCGTGTGTGATGAGCTTGTTCCATTGCGGGTCGGCGTCGCCAACGCCCTTGAATTCAAAATTCTCCAGCGTGCACGCAGCGAAACGGCTTATGCCGTTGGCGTCTGTCCATATGTGCCAATAAGGAATCGTCGGCATTTTTCCTCCTATCTCGCGGAATAGGGCGCATTGCTGAGAGGGTGCGTGACCATCGCGCCGAGCGGTGCATAACCGCCACTGAGCACCAGCAACGCCAGGCCGCCAGCAAGGCATAGGTTTTTGAAGAAATCCCAGAAATGTGCGCGGCCTTCGCCCGGCTGCGACCAGAAATGCGGGAAGGCCCAGAAGCGATGGTAAAGCACCGCGGTGACGACGCAATAGCCGCAGAGGATGAAGGCGGCCAGCCTGTCGTGCCAGCCGAGGACGATGCACAGCGGTGTGCAGAATTCCACAAGCATAGCCAGGGCGAGCAGCAATGAAGGGGCGGGCACCGGCGAGGATTTCGTCTGCGCCATGGCTTCGTCCCAGTGAAAAATCTTGTCCAGCCCGGAAAGCGGGAACATGCAGACCAATAGCATCCGCGCTGCGATTTCAGGGGCGAGATGGGTGATGAAGTTCATCCCAGCCTCTCTTTCAAATGCGCGGCAACGCGCAGCGCATTGGCGATGATGGTGAGAGTGGGGTTCACCGCGCCGATGGAGGGGAAAAAGCTCGCATCGGTGACGTAGAGATTATCCAGCTCATGCGCCTTGCAATTCACGTCCAGCACGGAACTGGCAGGATCAGTACCAAAGCGCAGCGTGCCAGCCTGGTGTGCGGTGCCGGCAAGGCCGATGGGCAGGTAAAAATAGGCGAGCCGTTCTGTGAATAGTTGATAGGCGCGGTTGAGGGCTTTCTCAACCTGGAGGCGCAATTCCTTATGCGCGTTCATGTTGGTTTCCGCCAGCTCAAGCCGGACCCGGCCATCGCGGTAATGGATGCGGTTTTCCGGTTTCGGCAAATCTTCGCTGGAAAGCCAGAAATTGATGGAGTGGCGAGCCACCATGCGGAATGGCGCGTCTGGAAGCCAGTATAGCCAAGAGGGGATGGCCTCGCCTTTTATTTGCCCGGCATGCGCGGCGGCGCACATCTGCACAAGGCCAAGCGGGTAGCCTGTGCCGTCTTTGCCGCCGAAATAGAAATCGCTGAAGGCGAGGGTTTTTTGGAAGACATCGTTGTTTGGCGTTCGCATCAGCGCCATCAGCACGGATTGGTTATGGCGCATGTAGTTTCGCCCAACCTGGCCGGAGGAGTTGGCAAGGCCGTTGATGTGGACGGCGTTGTGAGAACGCAGCAGGAGCAATGCGGAAGACAGCGCGCCGCAGGCCACCACCACCATATCCGCTTTCAGGATTTCCGTCTCGCCCCCGTGCTCCACTTCAACGCCTGTGATGCTGTTGCCCGTAGCATCGGTGAGCAGGCGTTTCGCATAGGTGTTGGTACGCAGGGACATGTTTGGGTAGTGGGAAAGACCGGGGTCGATGCACATGACCTGTGCATCCGCCTTGCCGTTTAGCAGGCAGGGGTAACCATCGAAGGTGTTGCAGCGTATGCAAACGCTGTTTTGCGCGGGGCGGCCTTGTTCCTCTTTCAGCCGGATGCCAAGCGGCAGATGGAACGGGTGCAGCCCGTCTTGAGCAAGACGCGATGAGAGGTCTTGCATGACGGGCTCGTGCGAAACCGGGGGATACGGAAAATCGCCCCGCGGCGGCTCGGTGGAGTCCTCGCCGGCCTGGCCATGGACTTCGAATAATGCCTCGGCTTCGTCATACCATGGCGAGAAATCCTGATAGCCGAGCGGCCAAGCAGGGGAGAGGCCGTCTTCATGCTGGATCTCTCCGAAATCCTGCGCGCGCAGGCGCAGGAGTGCGGCACCGTAAACCTTGGAGTTGCCACCGACGAAATAATGCAAGCCGGGCGTGAAGGCATTGCCGTTTTTGTCCTCCCAGGTCTCGTCGGCGCGGTAGTCATTGTCCATGAACACGGATTTGGACGACCAGTTTTTTCTGGCGCGGGGCAGATAATCGCCACGTTCGAGCACCAGAACCCGCTTGCCGGCGGCGGCAAGGCTGTGAGCGAGGCTGCCGCCGCCCGGCCCGCTGCCGATGACGATGACATCCCAATGCTCAGCCATTTGCGGCCTCCGCCGAGGCGCGTTCGGTTGCCGGCTGATTTACCCGCGCCAGGCTGTACGCGGTGTTGATGAGCGCAATATGCGAGAAGGCTTGCGGGAAGTTGCCAACCTGACGCTTGGCATGGGGGTCGTATTCCTCCGCCAGCAGGCCTAGATCGTTGCGAAGCGATAGCAGATATTCGAATAATTTGTGCGCTTCGTCCATTCTGTTTAGAAGCACGTAATTGGTCGCGAGCCAGAAGCTGCATGCCAGGAACGCGCCTTCGCCGCGCGCCAGCCCATCCACGCCGTTTTCCGTACGATAGCGCAGCACCAGCCCATCCTGTAGAAGTTCTTCCTCGATCGCCTTCACCGTGCCGGCAATGCGAGGATCGTTGGCCGGAAGAAACCCGACCATCGGGATCAGCAGGAGCGCGGCATCAACGCCTTTCGCGCCGTAATATTGCACGAAACTATTGCGCTTTTTGTCAAAGCCTTTCAGGCATACTTCGGCGTGGATGCGGTCGCGCAGATTTTTCCAACGCTCTATCGGGCCTTCGAGGGCGAATTCCTGCGCGGAGCGGATCGCGCTGTCGAAGGCGAGCCATGCCATGATTTTTGAATGTACGAAATGCTGCCTGCCGCCACGCACTTCCCAGATACCGTCATCTGGCTGGTCCCAGATCTCCGCAAGATGTTTCAGCATTTCTAACTGAATGGCCCAGACTTCGGCATCTTCCGGCAGGCCCGTTTTGCGCGCGATGTAGAGGGCTTCCATCACCTCGCCGTAGATATCCAACTGGATTTGCCCCGAGGCGGCATTGCCGATGCGCACCGGGCGCGAATTTTCATAACCCGGCAGCCATGACAATTCCCGCTCGTCCAGCCATTTCTCGCCTGCCACGCCATACATGATTTGCAATTGCGCGGGGCTGCCAGCGATTGCCCGCACCAGCCAATGGCGCCAAAGCTCTGCTTCTTCCTGATAGTTGGATTGCAGCAGAGCAAAAAGCGTCAGGGATGCATCCCGCAACCAGCAGAAACGGTAATCCCAGTTCCGCGCGCCGCTTAAGGCTTCCGGCAGCGAAGTGGTGGGCGCCGCGACGATGCCGCCGGTTTCGAAATGCCCCAGTGCGCGCAAGGTGAGCAGAGAGCGTTCCACGGCATCGCTATATTTTCCGGCGCCGCCGAAGCGCTCGGCCCAAAGCTGCCATTGCTCACGCGTCTGGCGCAGGGCGTTGCCGAGCATGACGGGTGGCGGCAAGGCCTGGTAAGAGTGCGACCAGCCGAGAACGAAGTCATAGGTCTCGCCGGCATTTATTTCGAAATGCGCGATGCTCTCCATATCCTCGTTTTTAACGCGAACAGGTGTTTGCAGCACAAGGCGTTCCGGGCCAGAAATGTATTGCATGCGCCCGTCATCAAGCCGGCTGGCCCAGGGAAGCGTGCTGCCGTAATCCGGGCGGACAACGAGCGACATGAGCATTTTCACCATGCCTTTGACACCGGTGACGCGACGCAT
>JAGWOU010000220.1 GCA_028870815.1 Rhodospirillales bacterium
GCACCGCGACGGCGAGCGCGCCCGGCGGATTGCAACAGAGCTATGTTGATCTGACTCTGAAACAGCCGCTGGTGATCGGCATCGGCTACAGGCTGATCGCCTTGCGCTTCAGCCAAGAAGCTGGTGCACCCGTAACCTTCTGGGCCGGCACCGATTGGCTTGGCCAGCAGGAGCCGCAAATGCGCCTGCTGGCGGACCGGCCTGCCGACCCCACGCGAGAGGTTTTCAACGACGGCACGGTGGCGATCTATCAGTTGGCCAGTACCGCGCCCTACGCATCGGCAAATTTGAAGGACTGCAATCTCAGTATTGAAAACCGGCAGGATTTTACGACCGATTGCCCCGCCCCCGCGCGCCTGCTGCGGCGCGAGTTATATTATCCGGGATGGCACGCGCGCATAAATGGCGTGGAACAAAAAATCACCGCCGGGTCCGGGCTTTTTCAAAGCGTGGCGCTGCCCGCGGGGCCAGCACGCATCCATTTTTATTACCGGCCGCGCCACACCCGGCTTAGCGTGGCCATCGCCCTGGCGGCACTTGGCCTGTGGCTGGGCTTATGGGCCCGGCCATGGCGGCTTCAGCGCCGGTAAACGCTCGCACTGCCGGGACGGCTTGAAAACAATGTAACCGGCCCGAAATAGACGGTGATTAGATGCGCCTGATTGGGGGCAAGGATCATGAAAGCGTCTACAAGCTTTTTCATTGCTTTATGTGCGGTGACATCCGCCATTGCCATGGTTCCAACGCCGGCCGCCGCGCATGGGGGCGATCGCGATTGGGGCGGCCATGGCTGGGGTGGCTGGGGTGTGGGCATTGGCATCGGCGTTTTGCCTGGGCCCTATTATTATCCACCACCTCCGGTTTACTACGCCCCGCCACCACCGCCGCCTGGTTACTACGCGCCGTATCCAGGCTTCATTGAGCAGGTTCCTTCTCAGACGGCCCAGCAGGCACCGGTGCAAAGCAACCCGGCGGGTGCTGCGCAATCCTGCGACGCCGGCGATTATACCTGCCCGATGGAGGTTACTGTGCCGGAGGGCGGGCGGTGCTATTGTCCCGGCAATAACGGTGAGCGCGTTTACGGTACAGCCCGTTAAGCGCCTGCCGCCGGCAGGTAGCCATCGGTTAGCGTTCTAAGGAAAGCGATGATATCCTGCTCCTCTCGCGGTGTGAGCGCGGGCTTCTCGCCAATATGCCGGTCGAAAGGCGGGTCCAACGTATCGACATTGGACCAGAACCGCTGCGGCAGATCGTTGAATTTTTCAACTTTCCCATCCACCGTCTTAGGATAGATCTTAGACGGATCGGTATCTCTGAAATCGTAAAAATCAAGCACCTGCTTAAGACTGTGGTAAATGCCGTTATGGAAGAACACGCGGCGGGTGGCGACGTTGCGCAGCGTCGGCGTCAAAAACATGCCGCAATACTGCGTTTCCTGAGCAAGATTGGTGCGGTATGGTCCGCAAATGCCTTCATCAAAATAATTTGGATTTTTATTCACCGCGAGATCCGGGTTCCGTGGCACGCCCAGCGCCTCATATTGATGGTCGGTGAATAATGGCGGCTGACCATCCGGTGAAGGCTGGTCAAGATGGCAGGCAGCGCAATCGCCCTTTGCCGGGTTGTTGAACAGAAGATAGCCGCGCATCTCCGTTGGCGTGAGGCGCGCCTTGCCTTCCAGCCAGGCATCATATTTGCTGGAGAACGGGTGGAAGCTCTCGTCCTCGATCTGATAGCGCGCCACGGCGAACATCGCCTCCGAGACCAGCATATGCGGATCGTTCAGAATATTCGGGCCGAATAATTGCGTGAATGATTTCGCATAGGGTGCGGCACGCAATATCGCGGCAACACGCGCAATGCTGCCTCCATCCATCTCGAACGGGCTTAGCAGCGGCCCCATTGCCTGCTCTTGCAGCGTGTTCGCACGGCCATCCCAAAACAGCCCGCCCTGTGGCACGATATTCGCTGCCGTTTGCGCCGTGCTTTGCGCGGTTTTGGTTACACGCGGCACCAAAGCGCCCAATGCCGCGCGCTGCGGCAGCGTGGGCAAGATGTCAGCCTCTCCCGCCGGATCTGGGCCGATGCTGAAATTCAACTCCGTTTCAAGATACATCAGAGACGGCACGGCCCGCACGCCCTGGCGCGTTAGATTCGGGCCACCGAACATCACAGGCTGGGCGTTGGGTGGCCCGTAAAAATGCTGCGGGCTATGGCAGGAGGCGCAAGACAGCCTGCCCGACGAGGACAGGCTTGGATCGAAAAACACCTGCCTGCCGAGCTTGGCCATGGCCGAAAGCGGCTTTGCCACAGGGCGATCCAACACCACCGGGTGCGGATTCTCACCCTGCGCGAGTTCAAAACTCGCGGCGGGGCTGGTTAGCCAGTCGCCAGCCGGAACCGGGCCGCGCAGCACGAATACAATCGCAACGCACAGCCCCAGCGCGGCAACCAGCGCCAGGCTGATAAAAATACGCATAGGCGCTTTATAGTCTTTACTGCGCGGAAGCGGCAGCCTCACCTGTCTCGGCGTTCAAAATCAGCTTCGTCATATGCGGCTTCTGCGCGAAATCGAACATACCCATGATCGACTGATCCTGCGCGTCGAACGAGCCGCCGCCCAGCCGCTCGCCGTTCAGCCAGTTGTCCTCGATGAAGCTGACGACGGAAGCTTGGGAGATCTCGTTATGGTCAACATAGTTCTGCTTCGTCCAAGGAGAAATGACCAGGAAGGGCAGACGCGTGCCGGGGCCGCAGCGCCCGTTCGCCGGCTGGCCGTTAACCCCATCCGGCGGGGTGCCGATGCCGCATTTGCCCGGGCCGTCAAGCTGATCGTCCTTCGTATTGAAAGAACTGCTCGTGGTCTTGGCGAAGGCATGGTCGTACCAGCCATCGGAATCATCCCAGGTGATGATAATCGCGGTGTGCCTCCATTCAGGCTGGCCTTGCAGGAAATTGATCAACTTCACCACCCCGGCCTGCTCGTCCAGCGGGTCGGAATAGCCGGCATGGGCATCTTGGTAAGCGGGCAGCTTGATGTAGGAGACAGCGGGGAAATTACCCGCCGCGACGGCTTTGTAAAAATCGCTCAGGCCATATTCGTGGTTCGCGGGGTCCTTCTGGCCATCACGGTCGTAGCTGTAGCCGATATCGGCCAGCGCCTTGGGGCGCAGATGCTGCGGGTTAGCCGTGGAGGCATAATATTGGAACCAGTCGTGGTGCGGGATGTAATCCACCACGGCCCGCCCCACTACGGCAGATTCCGTGCTGCGCTTGCAACCGGTGGTGCCATTGGGGTTTGTTTCGTTCAGGTCGAACCCGCCCATGAACCCGCCCCAGGTGATATCGGCTTCGTTCAGCAGGTCACCGATATTCTTGCCTTCCATCATCACCTGGTTCTTTTTCTTGGAACAGACATCATACCCAGGATCGACATCCGCGATGAGCGCATAATCCGTTTTCCCGTTGATATCGTTCTTCAGATAATAAGAGGATTTGCTGCTGGCGATGAGCTTCACGCCGTCCGTCTGGCCAGAGACGACTTCCAGCGCGCCCGGCGTGGAGGGGCCATAAGTGTTGGTATAAGCGTTGTCGTCCATCGCGAAATGCTGAGCGTAATTCCAGAGCGCGGTCACGGTGTTGCCGTCGTAATAGCCCATCACCTGGCCCTTGGTGCCAAACGCACCAGCGCCGCCCGGCGTGGCCTTGCCGGTATATTTAGGAAACAGATCAGCCTTGCCCCCATCATAGGCATGCTGCTCGGCCGTATAGCCGTGGTTCTGGTCGGCGGTGGCGGCCTGGGTACGGTCCAGCCGGAACGGGTTAGCCGCGTCCGATCCATTTTCCTGATTGGTGAAATTCGGGTTGTTCGTCAGCAAATCGGCATTCGCCAGGTTGTTCACCCTTGGCGTACCGGGCAACGCCGTAAATTTCGGCTCGCCCGGCGGGTTGGCGGTCTGCGGATAGGTGGCGAAATAATGGTCGAAGGAGACGTTCTCATCGTAAATGACGACCAGATGCTTAATCGGCGTCTTGGTCGTTAGATGATCAGCCTTGCCATGCCCGCTGGCAGGGGCCATGGCACCGGGTTCACCGGCCCGTGCAGCGCCACAGGCCGCAAGCAGGGCGGAGATGCAGATCGTCGCGCGCAGAAGAGATTTGCGTAAGCTCATTTGACCACACCTGAAGGTTAGCCGTTGTAATTTCGAGGCACTCTCTAAGGCAGGGTGGAATATTTTGGTGTGACGGAATTATGACGTGTGACTGCTCACTCAGACCACATGATCTGGCCGCAGGCAGCACGCCTCGGCCACCGCAGGCGTTTCAAGCTGTATGGTGGCATGG
>JAGWOU010000221.1 GCA_028870815.1 Rhodospirillales bacterium
CGTCGGTGCGCACGAAGGAGATGACCAGGGTGGCCTTACCGCCGCTGCTCAGCGCTTCCTTCAACAGGCCGCCCGAGGCGTTGTCCAGATTCTTGGACACGGTGATTTCAGACACGCTCGGCGTGCTGGCTTCGCGGTTGCCGGAGGAGCCCGTCGGCGAGCCGATGCCGCGGCCGACACCCCACTGGAAGCTCTGAACCTCGATCTGCTTGTCGAAGCCCTGGGTGGTGACATCGCCGTTCACCGCCGGATTGGTGTATTTGATATAAATCGCCATGGTCTGCTCCTGTTATGGAAAATGAAACGACGTCAATTGAGCTGGTAGGAGAAGGATCCTTCCGGCCCGATACCAACCGATATGTTCGCAATTCCCTCGCCCGCGGCCATGCGGGCCAGAACCTCGGCGGAGAGTTCCGGCAACAGGCTGCGCGAGAGGATATTCTCCACGTTGCGCGCGCCTGATGAGGATTCCTTGCAACGCGCGGCAATGGTTTCCACCAGCTCCGGCGCGTAGGTGAAGTTGGCTTTGTAAGCCTCCTTCACACGTTTCGTGATCTTGTTGAGTTGCAGCCGCACGATCTGGCGGATGACCTCGTCCGACAGTGGGAAGTAGGGCACCAGCGTTACGCGGCCCAGGAAGGCGGGTTTGAAATATTTCATCAGCTCCGGGCGCAGGGCTTCCGCCAACCCGGCGGCGTCGGGTGCGGTTTCCGGGTCGGCGAACAACTTGTCGATAAGGTCCGTGCCGGCATTGGAGGTCATGATGATGACAGTGTTCTTGAAGTCGATATCCCGTCCTTCGCCGTCCTTCATGTTGCCTTTGTCGAACACCTGGAAGAACACATCCTGCACGCCGGGATGGGCTTTTTCCATCTCATCCAGCAGGATGACTGAATAAGGGCGGCGACGCACAGCCTCTGTCAGGATGCCGCCTTCGCCATAGCCGACATAGCCAGGGGGCGAGCCCATCAGCAGCGAGACCTTATGTTCTTCCTTGAACTCGGTCATGTTGATGGTGGTCATGTTCTGCTCACCGCCATAAAGCAGATTGGCGAGCGTGAGTGCCGTTTCGGTTTTGCCGGTGCCGGATGTGCCGACCATCATGAACACGCCGATGGGCTTGCGCGGGTCCGTCAGCTTGGCGCGGCTGGTGCGGATGGCCTGCGCCACCGCCTCCATCGCGTGTGGCTGGCCGACAACGCGCTCCTCCATAGCCTGTTTCAGGTTCAGCACGGTGTTGATTTCGTCGGACTGCATCCGCCCGGCGGGAATGCCGGTCCAGCTTTCCACGATCTCGGCCACGGCCTGCCCATCCACCACGGGGAAGATCAGCGGGGTTTCGCCCTGCAATATCCGCAAATCTTCATGCAGCTTGTTGAGCTGATCTTTCAGCGCGGCCTTGTCCTCGGCATTTTCCTTATCCTCGATCTTGGCGCGCACGGCGCTGATCTCGTTGGCCAGTGCCTTCTCCTCGGCGAAGCGCGTTTCCAGCGCCGCCAGCGCTTCCTGCAATGCCGCCTTCTCTTCGGCCAGCTCGGCCAGGCGCGCTTCATGGTCGCCGCCTGCCGCCATCTCGCGTTCGAGAATGGAAACCTCCGTATCGATCAGCTCAATGCGGCGCTGCTTGTCCTCAATGGGGGCAGGCACGGCGGCCTGGCTCATCGCCACGCGCGCGCAGGCCGTGTCGATCAGGCTGATCGCCTTGTCCGGCAATTGGCGGCTGGGAATGAAGCGGGCGGAAAGCCGCACGGCTTCGGAAAGTGCCTCATCCAGAATGCGGGTTTTGTGATGCCGTTCCAATGTGGCGGTGAGGCCGCGGATCATCGCGATCGCCATCGGCTCGGAAGGCTCCTCCACCTTCACCACCTGGAAGCGCCGCGTCAGCGCCGCATCTTTCTCGAAATATTTTTTGTACTCGGCCCAGGTGGTGGCAGCCACGGTGCGCAGCTCGCCACGCGCCAAAGCGGGTTTTAGCAGGTTGGCGGCATCGTTCTGCCCGGCCTGCCCGCCCGCGCCGATGAGCGTATGCGCCTCGTCGATGAACAGGATGATCGGCTTCGGGCTCGCCTTCACCTCGTCGATGACGGATTTAAGGCGCTGCTCGAACTCGCCCTTCATGCCCGCGCCAGCTTGCAAAAGTGCGAGGTCCAGCGTGCGGAGTGTTACATCCTTCATCGCTTCCGGAACTTCTCCAGCGGCGATCTTCAGCGCCAGCCCTTCCACCACGGCGGTCTTGCCCACTCCGGCCTCGCCAGTGAGGATTGGGTTGTTCTGGCGGCGGCGGGTGAGAATATCGATTGCCTGGCGGATTTCGAAATCGCGGCCCAGGATCGGGTCAATCTTGCCTTTGCGGGCGCGGTCGGTGAGGTCGTAAGTATAAAGGTCGAGCGCGCCATTGCCCGCCGGGCGGGGTACGCCGTTTTCATCCGTTGCGGGGGCGGCGCCGTCGGCGGCCATCGGCGTGCTGGCCTCAGTGCTGCCGGCGGTAATGATTGCCAGGTCGCGCTTCAGCACATCCGGCTGGATTTTCATTAACTGACTGGAAGCTTCCCGGGCGCGGCGCGCCAGCGTTTCGTCCGCCAGCAACGCCAGAAGCACATGGCCGGAACGAACCCGGGCGAGCCCTTGCTCAATTGAGGCCAGCAGCCAGGCTTGCTTGGCGGTATCCACCACATCGGGTGCGAGGCCAGGAGCGCGGGAATTGCCAGTTTTTAGCTTGTCTAGCGCTTTGTTCAGGTCTGCAACGAAACGGCCATGGTCGATATCGTATTGCCGGAAAATCGCGGCGAAATCAGTATCCGTGCCTTCCGCCAGCTTCAGCAGCCAATGTTCGATTTCGACATTATAATGAGTCCGCGACATGGTCAGCCCCGCGGCGGCTTCCAGCGCGCGGCGGCAATGCTCATCCAGGCGGCCGATTAATGATTTGAGGTCGAGTGTGACCAAGGCTTTCCCCCTTATAGAACGTCTCGCGTCAAACGTGGCATTTACCGGAGAGTAACTGCCATCATCGGACACACCCTTGAACGCGATTTCAGCACTTTCTGGCGCGCTGATTTTGGCACATTTCGTTAGCTTGAGTTGCCGGTAATGTCCAGCTAATACAAGAAGGGATTTGCCGGTTGCCAAACCGGACCGAAAACGACCGATACGTAACAAGCTGACCGCCCGGTTCGATGGCGGATCAACTGGGGAGAGGGCATAAAGCGTGGCTGTTGAAGGCTTGGACCTCGAAGGCTTGCTGGCGCCGATCAGCGATGAAACGCCGGTGGGCGCGGATGTTCGTGAGGATTTTTCGCCCACCTCACTTTATTTCCGCTTGCGCGACGCGCGGGCCGATGCGCGGGCGGCGGAGCGCGCGGCCGATGCGAATCCGGGGGAGGTTGCCTCGCCCGAGGGTTGGCGCAACGTGCGCAGCCTGGCTGCGGAAATGTTAAGTCAAAAAGCCAAGGATCTGGAAGCGGCCGCGTGGCTGACCGAGGCCCTGGTGCGCAGCGATGGGCTGGCTGGTCTGGCTTTTGGCGCCAGCCTTATAGGCGGCCTTGCGGAACGTTATTGGGACCAGCTCTATCCGATGCCGGATGAGGATGGGATGGAAACCCGCGTCGCACCCGTTACGGGATTGAATGGCGAGGGCGGGGACGGAACGCTTAGCCAGCCCTTGCAGAAGTTGCCCTTGTTCAAAGATCCCAATGGCGAAACGGTCATGCTGTTCCAGTATCAGCAATCCGCCGAGCTCGCGGCGATTGCCGATCAGAAACGTGTGGAAGCCCGTATCGCCGCGGGTGTGGTGCCTTATGATACGATGATCAATGCCGCGCGGGCAGCGCCACCGGGCGCGTATATCCTGTTGCGGCGCAATTTGGAGGCCGCGCGTACGGCCTGGTCGGCCATGGGTGAAATTCTTGATCGCCTGGCCGGGCGTGACGCGCCGCCCACCGGGCGTATTGCCGAAACACTTGCGCTTGTTAGCGAGTTTGTCGCGCGTTACGCGCCTGCCGAGGCGGTTGCCGCGTCACCAGAGAGCGAAGCCGGAGAGGTTGGTGCGGCCAGCCAGGTGGAGGACGGGGGCGAAGCGGGGCCCGGCAAACCAAAACGCTTGGCCAATCGGGAGGATGCTCTTGCAACCTTGTCCGAAATCGCAGAGTATTTCCGCCGGACGGAACCGCAATCGCCCCTGGCTTACACAATCGACGAGGCGATCCGCCGCGGCCGGCTCTCATGGCCTGAGCTCATTGCCGAGCTGGTGCGGGACGATCAGGTGCGGAACAGCATTCTTAACAGCCTTGGCCTGAAAACCGAGGGATAGACGGCAGTTAGTTTTATCATC
>JAGWOU010000222.1 GCA_028870815.1 Rhodospirillales bacterium
ACTCCTACACCGCCGATAACGAGCTTTACGACCCCAACGGGCTGATGGCCGCCAGCCCTGTGCTGCCGTTGCCCAGCATCGCTACCATCACCAACCTCGTGAACGGCTATACGATGAAGGTGCGGGTGAATGAGCGTGGCCCCAACGTCCCCGGCCGCGTTATCGCCGTTACGCCGCGTGTCGCCCGGCTGCTGAATTTCCCCTCCGGCGGTGTGGTGGAGGTTGAGGTAAAGTTGGACTCACGGGCCAGCGCCGCGCTGCAAGGCTCGCTGGGCGCGGGGCCGCAACTCACCGCCGCGCCGGTGGCGGGCATCACCGCGCAAACACTGGCACCGCCCGGCTCCGGCGGCGCCACGGGCGCGGCACAGCAGCTCGTCAACACCAATAATCCCGGCATGCAAAGCGCGGCCGCGCAGCTCACCGGCCAGATCACGGTCGCGCAACCCGCGCCGGGGCCGCTCTGGGTGCAGGTGGCCGGTTTCGGCAGCGAGGGCGATGCCGTGCGCACCATGGCCAAACTCTACGGCATGCCGGCACGGATCGTGCCTGTGTTCGGCGGCGACCGCACCCTTTGGGCGGTGAATACTGGGCCCTATCATTCAGTGGCGGCGGCTGACCAAGCCTTGCAGCAAGTGCTGCAAACGGGCATCCCTGACCCCGAAATCATCGTGCGGTAGCAGGTTTGGCCGGGGCAGGGTTGTTCATCACGCTGGAAGGCGGTGAGGGGGCAGGCAAGTCAACCGCCGCCGCCGGTCTTGCCGCGGCTTTGCGCACCGAGGGGCGGGAGGTGGTGCTGACCCGCGAGCCTGGTGGCACCAAGGGGGCAGAAGCCATCCGCGCCCTGTTGCTGAACCAGGATATCCCGCTGGATCCGTTGGCTCAGACCATGCTGCATTTCGCCGCCCGGATGGACCATGTGGCGGCCCTTATCCGCCCGGCTTTGGCGCGCGGCGCGGTGGTGATCTGCGACCGGTTTTATGATTCCACCATGGCTTACCAATCCTACGGCCAGGGTGTGCCGCTGGCGGATGTCCGTGCCTTGATCTCCTTGCTTGGGCTAAAACCAGACGTCACCTTTCTGCTTGAACTGCCTGAAGTTGAGGCAAAGCGCCGACTCACCGCCCGCGCCAGCGGCACGGACAGATACGAGGAAATGGACGAAGCCTTCTTCACCCGCGTGCGCGATGGCTTCCGCGCCATGGCGGCGGCGGAACCGGCGCGTTTCATCAAGATTGACGCCAGCCCCGCGCCCGAGGCCGTTGTGGCGTCTCTGCGCCAGGCATTGCGCGAGCGGGTCGGGTGCTGATGCCGCCTGATCCCCGCGCCAATCCGCATTTCCGGGGTCATGAGGGTGCTGTGAACGCGCTCTATCAGGCCGTGCGCTCCGGGCGGCTGCATCATGGCTGGCTGCTGGCCGGGCCGCCCGGCATCGGCAAGGCTACCCTGGCCTACAGGTTTGGGCGCTGGCTGCTGGCTGGCGGGCAGTCTCCAGACCTCGCCGTGCCGGAAACCTCCGGCGTGTTCCGCCGCGTCGCCGCTGCCACACACCCGGATTTTTTCACCGTGGAACGCCGCGTCAACGTCAAGACCGAGAAGCTGCAAGGCGAAATCGTCATTAAAACCGTGCAGGAGGCAAGCGCCTTCATGCGCCTCACCCCGGCTGAGGGCGGCTGGCGCGTGGTGGTGGTGGATGGTGCCGAGGACATGAACCCCAACGCCGCCAATGCGCTGCTGAAACTGCTGGAGGAACCGCCGCCTCGCGCTATTTTGTTGCTGGTGAGCGCAGCGCCAGGCCGGCTTCTGCCCACCATCCGCAGCCGCTGCCGCGTGCTGCCCATGTCCCCGCTGCCGGACGCCGCCATGCGCGCCTTGCTGGCTGATTATGCGCCGGAGGCCGATGCGGCACGGCTGATCGAACTTGCCGAGGGCAGCATCGGCAATGCCTTGAACCTCGCGGGAGGCGACGGCGTAGCTATGGCGGCGCTGGTGGACGAAGCCCTGAACGCCCCGGTGAAACCCGCCCGCGCCCAGGCCATCGCGGATAATGTGGCCCGCACGGTGGAAGGGGCAGACAAGTTCGAGCTGTTCTTTTCCCTGCTGCGCACACGCCTCGCCGCCCGCACCCGCGCCGCCGCCAGGGCAGGAGCCGCACATCTCAGCCATAACGTCACGCTCTGGCAGGAATTTGGGAAACTGGAGCGCGAGGTGTTAGGACTGAACCTGGATAAGCGCGCCGCCATCATCCTGGCGCTGGAACAGTTACACAGGTCATGAAGAAGACGAAATTTTATATCACCACGCCGATCTATTACGTGAACGGCGCGCCTCATCTCGGCCATGCCTACACCTCCACCGCCGCCGATGTGCTGGCCCGCTGGCACCGTCTGGAAGGCGATGACGTGTTCTTTCTTACCGGCACCGATGAGCACGGCCAAAAGGTGGAAGCCGCCGCCCGCGCCGCAGGGATCGAGCCGCAGGAATTTGCAGACCGCGTGGCCGCGGATTTCGAGGATATGGCGAAGGCGATGAACATCTCCAACGATGATTTCATCCGCACCACCATGCCGCGCCACAAGGCGGCCTGCCAGGCCATCTGGAAGAAGCTGCAGGAAAACGGCTTCATCTATCTCGGCGCCTATGAAGGCTGGTACGCGGTGCGCGACGAAGCCTTCTACGACGAATCCGAAACCGCCCTGAAACCGGATGGCAGCCGCTACGCCGTGGCCTCCGGCGCGGCGGTGGAATGGGTGGTGGAGCCCAGCTATTTCTTCAAGCTCAGCGCCTTTCAGGACAAGCTGCTGGAATTCTATGAGGCCAATCCCGGCTTCATCGCCCCCACGGCCAAACGCAACGAAATCCTCTCCTTCGTGCGCTCAGGCCTGAACGATCTTTCCATCTCCCGCACCAGCTTCTCCTGGGGCGTTCCAGTGCCGGACGACGAGACGCATGTAATGTATGTCTGGCTGGACGCGCTGGTGAATTACCTCACCGCCACCGGCTACCCGGATGAAACCGCGCCGCGTTGGGGTTACTGGCCCGCCAGCCTGCATCTGGTTGGCAAAGAGATCATCCGCTTCCACTCCGTCTATTGGCCGGCCTTCCTGATGGGCGCTGGCCTGCCTCTGCCGGAAAAAGTGTTCTCCCATGGCTGGTGGACGGTAGAGGGCGAGAAAATGTCCAAATCCCTGGGCAATTTCATCGATGTGCGGCCTTTGGTGCAGGAATACGGACTGGACCAGATCCGTTATTTCCTGCTCCGCGAAGTGCCCTTCGGCAATGATGGCGATTTTTCCCGCGATGCCCTGAAGCGCCGCATCAATTCCGACCTCGCCAACGGCATCGGCAATCTGGCGCAGCGCACGCTCTCCTTCATCGGCAAGAACGCCGGTGCCGCCGTGCCGCCCAAGGGCGCGTTGCAGGAAACTGACGAGGCGTTGATCGCCCAGGCCGTCGCCCTGCCGGAAAAAATGCGCGCGACGATGGACAAACTCGCTTTCCACGAAGCGCTGGACGAAGCCTGGCGGGTGATTCGCGCCGCCGACGGCTATATCGACGCGCAAGCACCCTGGAGCCTTCGCAAAACCGACACAGACCGCATGAACAGCGTGCTCTATACGCTGTGCGCGGTGTTGCGCGTGCTGGGGGTGGTGTTGCAGCCTTTCATGCCGGAGACGATGGGCAAGCTGCTGGATTATCTGGCGCTGAGCGAGGACCGCTCGCTTGCCGTGCTGGACGCTCCTTTGGTTGAGGGCACGGCTTTGCCCACGCCCTCCGGCCTGTTTCCCCGCGTGGTCGAGGCCGCCTGATGCTTGTCGATTCCCACTGCCATCTCGATTATTTCAACAAACCCGGCGAGCAGGCGGAGATCATTGCCCGCGCCGTCGAGGCCGGGGTTGGCGAGATTGTGACCATCGGCGTCACGCTGAAGCAGAGCCAGGAAATCCTGGCGATCGCGGAAAGCTTCGAAAATGTCTGGGCCTGTGTCGGTGTGCATCCCAACCACGCGGCGGAGGTGTTGCCGGTGGTGGAGCCCGAGGTTCTGGTGAAGCTGGCAGCGCACCCCAAGGTGATTGGCATCGGCGAATCGGGCCTGGATTATTTCTACGACAACGCGCCCAAGGATGTGCAGGAGCAGAATTTCCGCAGCCATATCCGCGCCGCAAGGCTGGCGGACTTGCCCATCTGCATTCATGCCCGGGACGCAGACGCCGATATCGCCCGAATCCTGCGTGAGGAGCGGGCAGGCGGGCATTTCGACTTCCTGCTGCATTGCTTCTCCTCCACCCGCCAGTTGGCGGAAGAGGCTATGGAGATGGGCGGCTATTT
>JAGWOU010000223.1 GCA_028870815.1 Rhodospirillales bacterium
CTTGATGGGTGCGATCTCGTCAATTTTTCCGCTACGGGCAAGTCGCTGGTCAGCTCTATTTGAGCACGCAGTGAGAAGGAGAATGAAGCACCAGCATATGCGAGCTTTCCACATCAGCCGAGCTGCTCCTCAATTAAATAACTGCTTATCGGGATTTTCATCGGAAAACGGCCGGTCAGCAACCCCCAACCAGAATTTGGGTCACTCAATCGTCAATTCGAGAATGCCCCGATATAAAAAGTCAGGCCTTAGGGCCTTTCTGCATTCAGAGATTTTCTTTGTTTCGGAGATCTGATCCAACGCTTGAGGTGGATTTCTAATGGGATGGTCCACTTTTAGAATAGAAAGAGCAGACGCCTGACTGAAAGTTTAACCTCATTTCCTCACGGCCATCACTTCTTCCTGTCACTAATTTTTGTTGCAATGCATCAAATCCCCATGCATGCATGGAGCATGGGGATTTTTGCTCATAATTTCCGCGGTGAGACCTTCCGTTTCGGCGATCTGAGAATGGTCCTGGCCTGTGCCTCCGCCCGGCGCTCTGGTGACGAGTTGGCAGGCTTGGCGGCGGAAAGTGACGCCCAGCGCATCGCCGCCCGCGCCGTGCTAGCCGACCTGCCGCTCAAGATTTTCCTTGAAGAACCACTCATTCCCTATGAGCAGGACGAGATCACCCGGCTGATCTTCGATACGCATGACGCCGCTGCTTTCGCGCCCGTCGCGCATCTCACCGTGGGCGGCTTTCGTGACTGGCTGCTGTCCTACGAGGCGGACAGCGCCGCCCTTGCCGCGCTTGCCCCCGGCCTTACGCCCGAGATGGCCGCCGCGGTCAGTAAGCTAATGCGCAACCAGGACCTCATCTCTGTGGCGCGCAAATGCCAGGTGGTGAAGAGATTCCGCAACACCATCGGCTTGCCCGGCCGGCTTTCTTCCCGGCTGCAGCCCAACCATCCCACGGATGATTTGCGCGGCATTGCCGCCTCCACGCTGGATGGGCTGCTTTACGGCACGGGAGACGCCGTGATCGGTATCAACCCCGCCACGGATAATGTGCAGAACTGCGTCTCGTTGCTCGATATGCTGGATGGGTTGCGCCAGCGCTACGACATCCCCACCCAGACCTGTGTGCTCACCCATGTCACCAATGCCATTGAAGTGATGAACGCCGGCGGCGCCATGGACCTCGTGTTCCAGTCCATCGCCGGCAGTCAGGCCGACAATGAGGGGTTCGGCATCAATCTCGGCATTCTGCGCGAGGCGCAGGAGGCAGCACATGCGCTTAAGCGTGGCACCATCGGCAATGATGTGATGTATTTCGAAACCGGCCAGGGCGCGGCACTTTCCGCTGGCGCGCATTGGGGGCTGGACCAGCAGACCATCGAAACCCGCGCCTATGCCGTGGCGCGTGCCTTCTCACCGCTGCTCGTCAATACCGTCGTGGGCTTCATCGGCCCGGAATATCTCTATGACGGCAAACAGATCATCCGTGCCGGGTTGGAAGATCATTTCTGCGCCAAGCTGCTCGGCGTACCGATGGGTTGCGATGTTTGCTACACCAACCATGCCGAAGCCGACCAGGACGACATGGACACACTGATGACGCTGCTCACCGCCGCCGGCGTTAGCTTCGTCATTGCCGTGCCGGGCGCGGATGACGTGATGCTGAACTACCAGTCCCTGGCCTATCACGACATCCTCTATCTACGCTCCGCCTTCGGCGCCCGCCCGGCACCGGAATTCGAATTCTGGCTCGAGAAAATGGATATGTTCGACCAGCATGGCCGCATGCGCTTGCCCACGCCGCAGAACCCGGCGCTACGGCGCCTCATCACGGAACAGCGCGATGCCGCCTGAGGATCCGTGGGAAAGGCTGCGCGTGGCCACAAGGGCGCGCATCGGACTGGGCCGCGCCGGCGACGCGATGAAGACAGCGGATGTGCTGGATTTCCAGTTCGCGCATGCCAAGGCGCGTGATGCGGTGCATACGAAGCTGGATGTCGGCGCGTTACAGGCTGCCCTGCCCGATGCCATTATCGTGCGCAGTGCAGCTGCCAGCCGAGAAATCTATTTGCGCCGACCCGATCTCGGCCGACGGCTGCATCCGGACTGCACGCCACTTCTGGCGCCGGGGGATTATGACGCCGTGTTCGTCATTGGCGACGGGCTATCCGCCACGGCCGTGATGCAGAATGCCTTGCCCCTGCTCGAAGCCATTATGGCGCGCCTGCGTGGCCTGCGCATCGCGCCGCCCATCATCGCAACCCAGGCCCGGGTTGCGCTCGGCGATGATATCGGCGAGGCGCTGGGCGCAAAACTCTGCGCCATGCTCATTGGCGAACGGCCGGGCCTGACCGTGTCGGACAGCCTGGGCATCTACCTCACCTACAACCCCAAGCGCGGAGCCAAGGATTCCGCACGCAACTGCATCTCCAACATTCACGCCCATGGCGGGCTATCACATGCGGGCGCGGCGGACATGCTAGCCTGGCTAATGCACGAGGCGCTGCGCAGGCAGCTCACCGGCGTGAGGTTGAAGGAAGCCAGCGCTCTGCCCCCGCCCACACAGACGGGCTAAGACAAATTCTGGCGTGATACCGCTTGCACCGACCAGGTGTAATCAAGCAAGCGAAACCCAAACCTATCATTTTATACAAATAGCTCGGCACGCATCTCAACGACTCTGCGGATAGCGTTCAAGGCAACATCGCCTGTTGTCGGAAATGGTGCCGCAAACTCAGAGTCAAAGCGTCATTGGCAAAGCTGGGTCACAGGGAGATGACCGATCGTCAACTACCGCGTCCGCGGCAATTCACTCTCTTTGCTGCCACTGAGTTGCGCCTCGGCGAGATACTGCAGCAGGTCGTGTGTATCAATCGCACTGACGCGGTTTCTTGCCGAGGTGCTGGCGGGGATGGGAGGGGCAAGCCGTGAGTGTTCCGCTTTGCTCTGGAAACCTTAGGTTCTGTCTGCATTCATCGTAGCCAGATCATGGCGCAGGCGAGATGCACGAAGACCAAATGCACATGCTAAACATTCTAACGCACGACGGCATGTCCAGCCGCCATGATCAGGAGACATTCATACCACAAGAACGGCCGCTTTGGCCTAGAAAACAAGATAAACTGCCATTGGCAGTTGCTGGTCAAAAGCTTGAAACAAAGGACGGTATATTCCGTAACACCGGCCACCGGCTTATTTCTCGAACCTTCAAAAATCTCCTCACGAGATCTGAGCCTGCCTTTTAGGCGGTCGACAGCTCTCTGAACGCCCCCGCCAGATGATCGATGAAGGCGCGCACGGCCGGCGGCAGGCCGTGGCGGGTGGTGAAGACGATATGCACAATCCCCTGCGCCCCGCCCCAGCCCGGAAAGGCCCGGGCCAGCCGCCCCGCGCGTAAATCCACCATGGCTGGCCGCTCTCCTCCGACGATTGGGACGCTCAGATGCTGTTCTTCCTGCAGCAGGGCTACCGGGTCATCGCCCATGACCGTCGCGGCCATGGGCGCTCCTCGCAGATCGCCGAAGGGCACGACATGGACCATTACGCGGCGGACGCCGCTGCCGTGGCCGAACATCTGAACCTGCGCAATGCTATCCATATCGGCCATTCCACCGGCGGTGGCGAGGTCGCCCGCTACGTCGCCAAATTCGGCGAGCCGCAGGGGCGGGTGGCGAAAGCGGTGCTGGTCAGCGCGGTGCCGCCGCTGATGCTAAAAACCGAGACCAATCCGGAAGGCCTGCCGCTGGAGGTGTTCGACGGCTTCCGCGCCGCCCTGGCTGCCAACCGCGCGCAATTCTTCCGCGACGTGCCGGCTGGCCCCTTCTATGGTTTCAACCGCGATGGCGCAGACATGCAGGAAGGCGTGATTCAGAATTGGTGGCGCCAGGGCATGATGGGCAGCGCCAAGGCGCATTATGACGGCATCAAAGCTTTCTCAGAAACCGACCAGACGGCCGATCTGCAGGCCATCTCGGTGCCCACCCTGGTGCTGCATGGCGAGGACGATCAAATCGTGCCGATCCATGACTCTGCCCGGAAATCTGTGAAGCTGCTGAAAAAGGGCATGCTGAAAACCCATCCCGGCTTCTCTCGCGGAATGCTGACGGTGAACGCAGGGGTGCTGAACAAAGACCTCTTGGATTTTGTCAGAGGAAATGCGTTCTGAAGATGGGTAAACGAAGAAATTTTCGTTGAAGGAATTTTACACTCCACATTCAGAACGATGCTTCTGAGGATCGAGGGCCGAAGCCGACGGTCTGCTTTTATGTTAAATCTTCAAGAACTGGTCATTCGCTTTTCGTGGAGAGTTTCGGGCGCCGGAGG
>JAGWOU010000224.1 GCA_028870815.1 Rhodospirillales bacterium
AGTACCCCTTTTGAGGCAGTGACATTCGACATCGAATCCTCAATGGTGACGAATTGCGGGCCGCTCTCCTGCGTGTCGATCTCGGAACGGGCGACCACCGGCAAAATCAGCGCCTGCTTGCCATGCACCAAATGCCCGCGATTCAACTTGGTGGCGATGCCAACCGTTAAATTCAGCCGGCTCATCGCCTCACAGGCAAGCGGCGTATCCGGAACCGCATGGATGAAATTGCCGCCCATGCCGACGAAAACTTTGGCGCTGCCTGCAATCATTGCTTTCACGCTGTTCACCACATGGTGGCCATGCTTGCGGGGCGGTGCAAATCCAAACACCTCCTGCAACCGATCCAGCAACGCTTCCGGCGGCTTTTCGTCTATGCCCACCGTGCGGTCGCCCTGCACATTGGAATGACCTCGCACAGGGCAGATACCTGCCCCGACCTTGCCGAAATTCCCGCGCAGCATCAGCAAATTCGCGATTTGTTGAATCACGCGGGCACCCTGCTGCTGCTGCGTCACACCCATGCCGTAGCAGACGATGGTGGCGTTGGACGCGATGTAGATATCCGCGCAACGGCGGATTTGCTCCTGCGCAATACCGGAGACTTCGAGAATATCCGCCCAGGCTGTCGCCTCGATATCCGCCTTCAGCGCATCGAAACCGTTTGTATGGTTGCGGATAAAATCCTCATCCAACACGTTTTCACCGGCCTCATACCGCTCGAACATCACCTTCATCATGCCCTTCAGAAAGGCAAGGTCACCGCCGATCTTGATATGCACGAATTCATTTGAGATTGGCGTGGAGCCGAACCTTGCCATCTCCATCACATCCTGCGGCTCAGTGAAGCGGATCAGCGCGCGCTCTGGCATCGGGTTCACGGCTACGATGGGCGCGTTGCGTTTGCGGGCATGCACCAGATCGGTCATCATGCGCGGACTGTTGGTGCCGGGGTTCTGCCCGATGATGAAAATCGCCTCGGCCTTTGCGAAATCGCCCAGCACCACTGTACCCTTGCCAATGCCAATGGACATGGGCAGCCCACGGCTGGTGGATTCGTGACACATGTTCGAGCAATCCGGGAAATTATTGGTGCCGAACTCCCGCGCGAACACGGAATATAAAAAAGCGGCCTCGTTGGAGGTGCGACCTGAAGTATAGAACTCCGCTTGGTCGGGGCTTTCCAGCGCGTTCAGCTCCGTGGCGATCAGCCGGTAGGCGTCCTCCCAGGAAACAGGCACGTAATGGTCAGTGGCGGCGTCATAGCGCATCGGCTCGGTCAGGCGGCCCTGCTCCTCCAGCCAGTAATCGCTCTGCGCCATCAGCTCCGTCACGCTGTATTGCGCGAAAAACTCCCGCGTCACGCGCTTGCGCGTAGCTTCCACGGCCAGCGCCTTGGCGCCATTTTCACAAAATTCCAGTTTCTTTTCGTGCTCCGCGTTCGGCCACGCGCAACTGGGGCATTTAAAGCCGCCGGCATGGTTCATCTTCAGCAGCGCCTGGCTGCCCTTCACCACCACACTTTGCTCCAGCATCACCCGCGCGGTCGCCTTGGCTGCCCCCCAGCCACCGGCTGGCGCGGTATAGGTCTCGAAACGCGGCTTTTCTGACATTGTGGCATCCCCCATCAGCAGCGCATACACGACATGACGGGGCATAACGCCGCCGCCTTTTGATACATGGGAGCTGACTGCCGGATACCAATGGCCGGAATTTACCGGCCGTTTCTGAAGAATGGTGCGGGCGGTCGGAATCGAACCGACACTCTGTCACCAGAACCGGATTTTGAGTCCGGCGCGTCTACCAGTTCCACCACGCCCGCGTGAGCCCTCCTATAGCGAGGCTCCGTTCATCTGCCAAGATGACGCGCATCCACCGCGTCCTCTCCTTCACCTCGTCCATAACCGTTTGAAACTTCCCGCAAATAGAATCCGCCCCCCTCTACGTGATGTGAGAAAGCCAAATAGCGGTGCGCCTCCACTTGCAAGGCCTTGGCGGTTTGGTTATAGAGCCGCCCCACCGGTCCCGAATAGCTCAGCTGGTAGAGCAAGCGACTGTTAATCGCTCGGTCGTAGGTTCGAGTCCTACTTCGGGAGCCAGGTTTTCTTCTAGAAATTTCGGCATTTTAACTAAGCAGGCTGCGCAAAAAGCACTGCCTTGGCAATGGCGTCCGCCAGTTTCTCCACGCCTTCTCCGCTGCGGGCATTGGTGGCGATAAGCGGCTTGCCCGCCCGGGCTTCGCCCGCCTCCTCCAGCATCCGCTCAAGGTTCACGCCCACATGCGGCGCAAGGTCCGTCTTGTTGATCACTAGCAGGTCGCAGCGCAGCACGCCGGGGCCGCGCTTGCGGGGGATGTCGTCCCCGCCCGCCACGTCGATCACGAATATCCACCAGTCCACAAGATCCAGCGAAAAGGTCGAGGCAAGATTGTCGCCGCCGGATTCGTAGATGATCAGCTCCAGCCCCGGCATGGCTTTTTCCATGCGGTCTCCCGCTAGCATATTTAACGTGGGGTCTTCACGAATAACGGTGTGCGGGCAGGCGCCCGCTTCCACCGCACCCACGCGCGCGGGGTCGATAAGCCCGGAGCGGCGCAAGCGCTCGGCATCCTCGGCGGTGACAAGATCATTGGTAATGACGGCGAAATTCACGCCCCGGCGCTGCAAAACCGGAATCAGCGCCTCGATCAGCGCCGTTTTGCCCGAACCGACCGGGCCGCCGATACCAATTCTAGCAGCGCTCATCTTCATGTTTCCCCTTCCATAGGCGCATCATCCGCCAGCCGCGCGGGTTCCGTCAAGCAAGTGGCTCAACGCCATTCGCCGCCAATGCCCGGCCCATCGCATCGCCGTTCAGCACCGCCGCCGCATGGTTGCGCGCCTTGCCGCCCAGCTTTTGCCGCAGTGCGCAATCATCGCCCAGTTTTCGCAGCCATTCCGCCGCGTGGCCTATATCCGGCTCGGCCCAGCATGCATCCGGCATGGAGGCATAAATGCCGCTTTCATCTTCAACCTTCACCAACCGATACCCGATCAGCGCTGCACTGCTCTCGTCCATGAACGCGAGATTTCCTGACCATCCGGTCGCCACAACAGGCTTCCCGCGCAGCATGGCCTCCGCCAGCACAAGGCCAAACCCTTCCGCCCGATGCAGGCTGAGTACGATATCGGCGCACTCCATCAGCGTCGCCATCCTGGCCTTGGGCCAAACCCCGCTGATGACCTGAATGTTCGGCCCAGCCATGGCTTCAATCCGCGCGGCTTCATGCGGATAGGCCGCGGCACCTTGCAGCTTTATGATCAGGCGCTGGTCCGTGCGGTCCGCGAAAGCGCGTTTGAACGCCGCCACACCCGCCAACGGATTTTTCCGGGCGGCGCTTGAACCGAGCGACAGCACCATCAGCGTCACAACAATCTGGCTAGGCAGATCCAAGCCTGGGTCCTCATCGCCCACAGGCAGAGCGTGCAGCGCCAACGGATACGGCACCACGCGCACCCGGCCTGGCAAAACCGGCTCCAGGGCTTGCGCCACGAAAGCCGAGGGTGCCCAAACCTCATGCACATAGCGCCCGCCCGCCGCCCAGCTTTCTGGCACAACCGGCAATTCCCAAGCCCAACTGCCGATCACGCGGCGGCGCAGCAAGCCTGGTACCGCCCGGGCCAGCATTAACGGCAGGCTTGGGGCGTTAACCGCGAGCAACAGCGCAGCATCTTCTGAAACACGTCCCTGCGGCGCACGCCCCACACTCAGCGCGACCGAATCGCCGCCAAACCCCAAATCTCTCGCTCCCGCCAAAAGGCTCCGCGCGGCCTCGCCCAACCCGGTCGCGGCGTTCAGCTCCCCAGCAACGGCTATGCCGCGGCTCGCCGGTGGCGGCGGAAAGACGGCCTTTGGCGCTAGCACGCGTGCCATGGCACCCAATGCGGCGCGCCGTGTGTTCGCTGGCAATAACCGCCAGAGCCGATGGCCGGGCGAAAGCCGGTCTGACAATTATGAATCCTTCCTCATCAAGCCGCCGTGATCAGCGCCGATCATAAATTATATCAACGATGTATTAAGCGCGCCCACCAGCAAGTTTTAGTTTTTTTTAGCCCTCGATTAACTTATGTTCACCTCATGTCCGCGCCGCTTTTGTCGCCAATAAAGGCTGAGCCAACAGCCTATCCGGTAACGGACCGCTCCGTCAGGGGTCGTCTGCTCTGTGCTATGCGTTATGGCGCTCTGGGAGCGTCTTCCCGCCTTCGTCTGGCACAATACGCGCCATATCTCGGCCAAGCCGGGCTCGACGTCGCGCTGCGGCCATTCCTGCAAGACGACT
>JAGWOU010000225.1 GCA_028870815.1 Rhodospirillales bacterium
GGTCGCCATATTCTGTTCTTCGCCAACTGGCTGGCCTGGCACCGCGCGAGGCTTTCATGGTGGAAACGTCCATGGTTCGAGGTCAAGATCTGGGCCGTGTGGGTGTTCCTGATTTACGAGCGCATCGGCATCGCCAAGGATGTGGACGGGCTGGAAGGCGCTGACGCCAACTTCACCATGCACGGCTCCACGGCCATCAGCGAGGAGATGGACCTGCCACAGCTTTTGGCAATCTGCCTGGAAGAGGATAAAAGACGCATGGCAGGATATGATTCGCGCTTGAAGCGCCCCACCACCATGCCAGCTCTGGGGCGTATCGGGTTAGCCGTTCTGCGCCTTAAGACACGCATCATGGGACGTTGAGCATCTCCTTGTCGGCCAAAGGCAAACTTATCCCCGCCATGTTAACCCTGGCGGGTCTGGCGGTCATAACCGGTCTCGTCATCTATTTCGGCGCGGGGGATGTGCTTCACGCGCTCACCTCGGTCAGCGCGTCGGGTTTGGCGATGTATATCGCCGCACAGCTGGCGCTGTTGCTGGGGCTGGGGGGAAGCTGGCGGATGTTGCTGCGCTCCCGCCAGAAAGGCTCGTTCCTGCTCTGCGTCTGGGGCCGCGCGGTGCGGGACGCCACCGGCGAGTTCCTGCCATTTTCGCAGGTGGGCGGCTATGTCATCGGCGCCCGGGTCATGACGCTGGGCGGGGTAGCCACGGCCGATGCTGCTGCTTCCACTTTGGGCGACATCACCACCGAATTCCTGGCCCAGCTTGTGTTCGTCGGCACCGGGCTTGTTATTCTCTCGCGCAAGGTGCCGGGGTCGGACCTGCTGCTGCCAGTCACCATCGGGCTTGCCGTTGCGGTGGCGCTGGGGGTGGGGTTGATCGTGGCGCAGCGCGGTGCCGGCACCAGGCTGTTCCGCGGCCTGGCGCTACGCATTGCCGGCACAACCGGGCAGGGGGCGGCGGAAAACGTGCAGCGGCTGCAAAAGGCGCTGGACGGCATGTACACCCAGCATCATCGCCTCGCCTGGGCGGCATCGTTTCATCTCGCTTGTTGGTTTGGCACCGGCACGGCTTCTTACATCGGCTTTCAGGCACTGGGCGTGAACCTCTCCTGGCTGGACGCCGTGTGCATTGAGGCGATGCTGCATGCCATCATGGCGCTTGCCTTCTTCATCCCTGGCCGGGTGGGTGTGCAGGAAGCCGCCTATACGCTGCTGGGCGGGTTGTTCGGCATCCCGCCGGATATCGCCCTGTCCCTCTCTTTGCTCCGCCGGGCGCGGGATTTCGTTATCGCGGTGCCCGTGCTAATTGTCTGGCAGGGGTTGGAGGCGCGGCAGCTTAAGCTGAACATGAACGCCGGGTGAACTTCTTACCGGGTGGCTTGCGAGGAAAGCGGCCGCCGCCCATGTCCCAGGAAGAAACTTTTCCGGAGGCAAAACCATGTCACTTCTTGGGTGGATTGTGCTTGGGCTTATCGCCGGCTGGATCGCCAGCCATATCGTGGATAATGGCGGCCGCGGCCCTTTAATCGACATCATTCTTGGCATTGTCGGGGCGCTGGTCGGCGGCTGGATTTTCAGCGCCCTCGGCGCCTTGCCCGTCACCGGGTTCAACCTTTGGTCGCTCTTTGTCTCGGTGGTTGGCGCGGTGGTCGTCCTGGTCATTTACCACGCCATAGCCGGGCGACGGGTTTTGTAGCCGCGCTGTTTTAGGCTGTGCTTAAATAAGGGGGCGTTGAGCCCCCTTTTCCTTGGCCGCGTGGCAGCCCCGCCTTGCCCCCGGCGTCTGGCCAGGATAACGCTCTGCCATGCAAGGCAAACTCTGGACCATGCGGCTCGTCTTCTTCCTGGCGGGCATCGGCATTTCGGTCTGGGCCATTGTCATTCCCTACGTCAAAATCCACTTCCATCTGGGCGATGGCACGCTCGGCCTGGTGCTGCTGGCCGGCGGCACAGGCGGCGTTTCGGTAATGCCGCTGGCCGGCATGGCGGTGGCCCGCTGGGGCAGCCGCTCCTGCATTGTCGGTTCCGCGCTGCTGATGTGCCTGTTGCTGCCCGCACTCGGCGCCGCGCCGTCGCCGCTGGTGTTCACGGCACTTCTGTTCGTCTATGGGGCCAATTTCGGCGCGCTTGACGTGGCGATCAACGCCCAGGGCGCGGTGGTGGAGGCGATGTCCGGCCGGCTGCATATGTCTGGCTTCCACGCCTGCTATAGCCTGGGCACGCTGGCGGTCGCGCTGCTGGCAAGCCTGCTGCTGAAACTCGGCGGCACGGTGCCGGTGCTATGCGTGGTGAGTGCCGTGACCGTGCTGGCCGGTTTAACGCAGAGTTTCCGGCTGGTGCCGAAAAGCGGTGACACTCCGCCCTCCGGCCGGCATTTCGCCTGGCCCAACCGGCGCGCGCTGGTTCTTGGCCTGTGTTGCTACGCCGCCTTCATGACCGAGGGCGCCTCAACAGATTGGAGCGCGATTTTCCTGCGCTTCTCGCGCGGCATGGCGATAGATGGCGCCACACTCGGCTACGCCGCCTTCGCGGTGATGACGGCGCTGGCCCGCCTGACCGGAGATCGGCTGGCGATGTGGTTGGGGCAGGCGGCGGTGATGCGCTTGGGCGTGGCGCTGGGGGTTGCGGGGTTCGCCCTGGCCGTGCTGGTGAATTCCGGCTTTGTCGGGATCGTCGGCTTTGGGTTGGTGGGGTTCGGCACCGGCAATATGGCGCCGCTGATCTTCAGCGCCGCGGCGCGGGTGCCGGGCATGGCGGCGCATCATTCCATGCCCGCCGTGGTGGCCATCGGCTATGCCGGATTTCTGACCGGGCCGGTCATGATCGGGCTTGTCTCCAGCCATTTCGGATTAGGCGCCGCTTTCGGGGTGGACGCGGTATTGCTGGGACTGACCTTTTTCGCCGCCCGTTCGGTCGCTTAGCCGTAATAGAGTTCAGCGAGCAGCGACAGCAGTTCTTCCCGCGTCAGGGTTTTCGCGACGGGCGGATGCAAGGTAACATGAACGGGGCCGGGCTGTTTGTTGAAGGCGAGGCGCCCCCAGCGCAGCCCGGTATCGGTGGTGGCGGGCAGCACCGGCGCGTCCACGCCCTGCGCCAGCGCCGCGATGCCGTGGCGCAACTCACCTCGCACGCCATGTGCCACCCGCGTGCCTTCCGGGAAAATCACCACCTGCCGCCCGGCCTCCACAGCCTGCTGGGCGCGCTCCACCATCGCCAGCAGGGCGGCGCGCCCGCCGCCCCGGTCCACCGGGATCATCCCGCTCGGCTCCAGCAGCCCGCCGAACATGGGAATGCGCCGCAGCTCTTTCTTGAATACAAAGGCGGGGCGGGGCAGCAGCGCAATCCAGACCAGGATGTCCAGCGCCGATTGGTGTTGGGCGGCGATCACGCAGCCGCCCTCGGGCAGAAATTCAAGCCCGCGCGCCTCTACGGTGATGCCGCAAAACACGCGCAGCGCCCATAGGCTTATGCGCCCCCAGCGCTGTGCGGCGCGCAATATGCCGTCTTTCTGGAAACGCCCGGCGAGAACGCACCAGAGGCTGAGCGCGGCACCGCTGCCCCACAGCACGGTGTTGAAGGCGAAAGATCGGAGTGATTGCATTTTGTTCAGTAGTTTCCTGAGGCACTGTCGCTGAACAGGCTGCCCAGCCCGGCCCGCACGACCATATATTTGCTGTATTCCGCGGCCAGCAGGCGCAGCGTGGACCAGGTGAGCCCATCGCGCATCGCCGGCGGGCGCACCGGGTCGGGGATGAGCCGCATGTCCGGCAGCGCATTACGGATTTCCAGAAGCGCGCGGGGCATGTGGTAATCCGCCGTGACGATGATGAGCGAGTGCATGTTATGCGCCTTCGCCCAGGCCGCTGTTTCCACCCCGTTGTCATGTGTGGTGGTGGCCATGTGGCCCACGGTGATGGCGCTGGCATAGCGTGTGGCGGCGCTTTGGTCATCCTGCGTGAAATCGCCCAGATTGGTGCCTTGCCCCGCGCCGGAGATCAACATCAACGGCGCCTCATGCGCGGCCAGCAGGGCGAGCGCCTCGCTGATTCTATCGTCGCCGCCTGTCAGCGCCACGATGCCATCCGCCGGCGGCAGCGGGTTGGGGGGCGTGGAGGTAAAGACGGCACCCAGATAGATGAGGAATCCTGCGCTCCAGGCCCCGCATGCCAGCAATACGAGGCGCGTGAGCAGCCGCAGGAGAGAAAAGCGGCGCCGGCGGCGGCGGAAGGAAGAGCGCGCCATCAGGGCAGATGCCGCAGCCAGCCGCGCACGGTTAGCTGCGCCGTGGCCCAGCCGATAAGCGCGGCGGCAGCCG
>JAGWOU010000226.1 GCA_028870815.1 Rhodospirillales bacterium
CAGAACGAGAGTATCGAGGAATCCTCGGCTGGGCTTGCAAAGCAATTGCGGACGATTATCCGCCAGCAAGTGGTACAAGGCGTGCCGGACAAGCAGATCATGCATTACATGGTGCAGCGATACGGGATTTTCGTGCTGCTGAAGCCTCCCGTTTCGCCGCTAACCTGGCTGCTCTATGCCTCACCCTTCCTGGCACTGGGCGCCGGGGGTTTTATGTTCTGGTTTGGCCGGCGCGGCCGGGCCGGGCCGGCCGTGCCGCTAAGCGCGGCAGAGCAAGCGCGGCTGGATGAATTGCTGAAATGACCCTGATCCTGATGCTGGTGGTGGCGCTGGCGCTCACTTTGCCTCTGCTGCTCGTATTCCGCCGCAAGCTATATCTGCCGGAGCGGCGTGATGCCGCCCTTGCCCTGCACCGTGCGCAGCTGGTTGAATTAGAACGGGATTTAACCGATGGCCGCATCGGCAAGGAGGAGCACGCAGCGGCCCGGTTGGAGGTCGAGCGCCGGGTTCTGGCCGCAGACGCACTGCCCGCCCAGCCCACCGGCGGCAGCGCGAAAACGCTGCTCGTGATCACGCTCCTGGCCCTGCCGCTGGGTGGGTTCGCGCTTTATCTGCCTGGCGCGGTGCTCCCCACCGTGCCCTCTGAACCACATGCCCAATGGGCCGCTCAGCAGGCCGCGCAGCAGGAGCAGTTGGACCAGTTGATCAGCCTATTGCGCGCACATCTGGCCGTGGCGGCACCCGGCTCAGCCGATGCCAGCGAGGGTGAGGCATATCTGGCGGAGGCCCTGAGCGAAAAGGCCGGAGCGATAACGCCCGAGGCGCTTTCGCTGTTCAAGCAATCTTTTGCCAGCGCCCCGCAAAGCGCCAGTTGGCGGCAACTGGACCAGCAGAGGCTGATGCAGGCGCAAGGGCAGAATTGAGGCGCTTTTCTTCCAATAATATTGCGGTAGAGTGCCTAGCCATGGACGAAAAAGCGACCCACGACAAACCAGATACTCTGGCTGACCCTAAGCCGGATGCGCCCAAATTGCCCAAGGAAATCGGCGGCCCGAAGGGGCCTGAGCCGACGCGCTACGGCGATTGGGAAAAAAATGGCCGCTGTTCTGATTTTTAATGGCCTATCTTCTGCTCGGCATTGCCATCGCCTGCGAGGTGATGGCCACCTCAGCCCTGAAATCCTGCAACGGGTTCACCCGCCTCTTGCCGTCGCTTATCGTGGTGGCGGGATATTGCCTGAGCTTCTTCACGCTGGCGCAGGTGGTGAAGGTTGTTCCGCTCGGCTACGCTTATGCGCTCTGGTGCGGCTTTGGCATCATCCTCATCGTCGGCGTGGGATATTTTTATTACCGGCAGCCCGTGGACTGGCCTGGAGCGCTCGGAATCGGGCTGATCATGGCCGGCGTTCTGGTCATCAACCTGTTTTCGCGAATGGCGATCCGTTAAACATGTAACAGCGTATTTAATCCGTTTTCATTTGCGAAACGGATTAACGCTCCCAAATTCCCGTCAATGCCAACGAAGCCAATTGGTTACGCTGGTATGTTCAACAGCTTTAGGGACAAAATCATGAAACCAGGGATCACCATTGTCGGGATCATCGTCATCGCGATCGCGGTGTTCTTCATCGTGCCGATGGCCGCTGGCGGCAGTGCCAATGTGTGCCAGGCGCTGGAAAAGCACGACGTAAGCAACGCCGCCGCCAATATTACTGGGACCACGAATGGGCCGGTGCATAACATCATCAACTCGGTTGGGCAGTCGATGGCGACAGGCAATATCGCCGCACAGTCTGAAGCCCAGGCGCATCCTGACACACCGACGGCGGTGAGCTGCGCGGCCTCTTACTGGAAGTCTCTGTAACCGGATTTAGGCTTCCGCCGTACTCGCCAGCTTAACGAGATCTCCAAGCAGGTCGCGCGCAAAAGCCATGCGCGCGACCACGTCCATATCCCGCACCAGGGCGAGTTTCTGGTCTGGGCGAAGTTTTACCAGCCCACCCTTGGTGCCGATCCATTGGATCAGCCCGGAGGGATTCGCGAAATCGTTCTTGCGGAAGCTGACGACCATGCCCTTCGGCCCGGCATCCAGCTTCTCCACATTCGCCTCGCGGCAAGCGCGTTTCAGCGCCACCACGGAGAGCAAATTTTCCACCTCTGACGGGATTTGGCCAAAGCGGTCCACCAGTTCGGCGGCCAGGGCTTCGCTCTCGACATCCGAGGCAAGCGCGCTGATGCGCCGATAAAGGCCAAGCCGCACCGGCAGATCCGCGACATAGGCTTCGGGGATGAGTACTGGCAGGCCGAGATTGATGTTCGGCGTCCAGTCCCGCTCGATCTTGTGCGCCTGCTGGTTCTGAGCGCGTAAATCGTTCACCGCGTCTTCCAGCATTTGCTGGTAAAGCTCGATGCCGACTTCCCGGATATGGCCGGATTGCTCGTTGCCAAGCAGATTGCCCGCGCCGCGCAGGTCCAGGTCGTGAGACGCCAGGGTGAAGCCTGCACCCAGCGTATCCAGCGTCTGCATCACCTCCAGCCGCTTTTCGGAGGCAGCGGAGAGGCGATGGTGCGGCGGCCAGGTCAGGTACGCATAGCCACGCTGCTTGCCGCGCCCCACACGTCCGCGCAACTGGTAGAGGCCCGCGAGGCCAAACATATCCGCCCGGTAGATGATGAGCGTGTTCACGGCGGGCATGTCCAGCCCGCTCTCGACGATATTGGTGGCCAGCAGAATATCGAACTTGCCTTCGCCAAACTCGGTCATCACCCGTTCCAGCTCGGTGGGGGCGAGCCGGCCATGGGCCATCACGGTGCGGATATCCGGCACGATCTCGCGCAAGCGGGCGGCCATGGGGTCGAGGTCCTCGATACGCGGGACGACGCAGAAAATCTGCCCGCCACGGAATTTCTCGCGGGCGATGGCTTCTTTAATCACCAAACTGTCAAATGGCATGATGAAGGTGCGTACGGCCAGCCGGTCCACCGGCGGGGTGGTGATGAGGGAGAGATCGCGCACCCCGGTGAGCGCCAGTTGCAGCGTGCGGGGGATGGGCGTTGCTGTTAGCGTCAGCACATGCACGTCGGCCTTGAGCTCTTTCAGCCGTTCCTTGTGCTTCACGCCGAAATGCTGCTCCTCATCCACAATCAGCAGACCGAGATCCGAAAAGGAGATGCCCTGGGCCATCAACGCATGGGTGCCGACGACGATGGAGATTTCGCCGCTTGCCAGCCCGGCCTTTACCTGCGCCGCCTCTTTGGCGGTGACGAGGCGGGAAAGCTGCGCCACCTTGATCGGCAGGCCCGCAAAACGGGCGGAGAATGAGCGGAAATGCTGGCGGGCGAGCAAGGGTGTGGGCACAACCACGGCCACTTGGCTGCCCGCCATGGCGGCAACAAAGGCGGCGCGCAGGGCGACCTCGGTTTTGCCGAAGCCGACATCGCCGCAGATGAGCCGGTCCATCGGGCGGCCGGTGGCGAAATCCTCCAGCACATCAGCGATGGCCTTCGCCTGGTCCTCGGTCTCGGTATAGGGGAAACGGGCGCAGAATTCGGCGAAGGCACCGTCATCGGTGGCAAGCAGCGGAGCTTCGCGCATCTGGCGCTCGGCGGCGAGGCGGATGAGCCCGGCGGCCATGTCCTGAATGCGGTTCTTGGCCTTGGCCTTGCGGGCCTGCCAGGAAGCGCCGCCCAGCTTGTCCAACGAAACGCCATCGCCCTCCTGCCCGAAGCGGGAGAGCAAATCGATGTTTTCGACGGGCAGAAACAGCTTATCACCGCCATCGTAAATCAGCTTCAGGCAGTCATGCGCGGCACCGTTGACGGTGACGGTCTCCAGCCCCTCGTACCTGCCGATGCCGTGGTCCTGATGCACCACGAGGTCGCCTGCCTCAATCTCCGTCGCGTCGGCGATGAACTGGTCGGCGCGTTTCTTGCGCTTCGGCGGGCGGGCGATGCGGGAGCCGAGCAGGTCTTGCTCCGCCACCACGGCCAAACGGTCTGTGAGAAAGCCGCGTTCCAACGGCAGCACGGCGAGCGCCACGGTGCCGGAAGGCAGAGCGCGGGCTTCGTCCGCCGAGACCACGGGCCGTGAGGGAGAAATGCCATGCTCTTTCAGCATCAGCGTCAGGCGTTCGCGGGAGCCGAAGCTCCAGGCGGCGAGGATGATGGTGCGGCCGGAATTGGCCCATTTGGTTTTCAGCTCGCCAAAGGCATCGAACGCCGCAACCTGCTGGCCAGTGAGAATGGGCGCCGGGCGGCCGCCGATTTCAATGCCTTGGGCAGCCCCGTCCGGTTTGGTGAAGGG
>JAGWOU010000227.1 GCA_028870815.1 Rhodospirillales bacterium
GTGCCCAATTTGTTCGAAGGCCGCTGGTGCCTGCTCACCCCGGAAAACGGCAATGAAGAAGCCACGGCGAAAATCCAGGCGCTTTGGCAAACGCTAGGGGCGCGCACGGCGCGCATGGGGGCCGAGCATCACGACCGCGTGCTCGCCATCGTGTCGCATCTGCCGCATCTTATCGCCTTCACCATCTGCGGCACGGCGGACGATCTGGCGGACGAAACCCGCGATGAGGTTCTGCAATTCGCCGCCACGGGCTTTAGGGATTTCACGCGCATCGCGGCATCTGACCCAGTGATGTGGCGGGATATTTTCGTTAACAATAAAGACGCGCTGCTGGAGATGTTCTCCCGTTTCTCCGAGGATGCGCAGGCCATGGCGCGCGCGGTGCGCTGGGGCGATACGGATTACATCGAAGACCGGATCAACCGCAGCCGCAAGATCCGCAAGAATCTGATCGACATCAAACAAGCCTGAGGAAACGCCTTCATGATCGTGGATATCCGCACCTATAAGTTTCAACCCGGCAAGATGCCGGCATGGCTGAAACTGTACGAGGACCTCGCCTGGCCCTTGCAGCAGAAACATCTGGGCGAGTGCCTGGGCTTCTACACCACCATCGAGGGCGAACTGCATCAGGTGGTGCATATCTGGCGCTATGAGAACCAGGCTGACCGCGAGGCGCGCCGCAACGCCCTGGCACAGGAGCCGAATTGGACGAAATTCCTCTCCGAAGTTGCGAAACTCGACGGGTTTATCTCCATGGAAAATAAACTCGCGCGGGAAACACCCTTCTTCAGCGCCAAATGACCATGCAAAGCACCGCCATCATCATTGCCGCCGGGCTTGGCACGCGGATGAAATCCGCCCTGCCCAAGGCCGCGCATAAGATCGCGGGGCAGCCGATGCTCACCCATCTCATTCGCGCCGCCGAGCAGGTGTTCGATCGCGTAGCTGTGGTGGTGGGGCCGGACATGCCGGCGCTGGAACAGCTTGCCGCCCCCCACGCCGTGGCCGTGCAGCGCGAGCGTCTGGGCACCGCCCACGCCACGCTCCAGGCTGAGGCGTTTTTCGGTGAAGGCCCGGTGGCGGTGTTCTACGCCGATAATCCGCTGGTCTCGGTGGAGACCATGCGCGCCTTGCTGGAACGGCTGAACGCGGGCGACGCCGGGCTGGTGCTGCTGGGCATGACCCCGCCAGATGCCGCCAAATATGGACGGCTGGTGATGGATGGCCCCTATCTCGCCCGCATCGTCGAGTATATCGACGCGACGGAGGCGGAGCGCGCCATTTCCTTCTGCAATGCCGGCGGCATGGCCGCGCGCGGCGCGGATATGCGGGACTGGCTGGCCCGCGTGGGCAACAACAACGCCAAGGGCGAGTACTACCTGACTGACATCGCCGGCCTGGCGCGGGAGGACGGCATCAATGTCGCCGCTCTCAACGCGCCTTACGATGAATGTTTAGGCGTGAATTCCCGCGCTGAGCTGGCGCAGGCGGAAGCCGCCTTTCAAACCCGTGCGCGGGCGCATCACATGGCGGCAGGTGTTAGCCTGCAAGCCCCTGAAACCGTGTTTTTCGCCGCCGATACGGAGATCGGGGCAGATACGGTCATCGGCCCGCATGTGGTGTTCGGCCCAGGCGTGAAAATCGACGCCGATGTCGAGATCAAGGCGTTCTCGCATCTGGAAGGCTGCGTTGTCAGTTCCGGCGCCATCATCGGCCCCTATGCGCGGCTGCGCCCCGGCGCTGAGCTTGGCGAGGGCGTGCATATCGGCAATTTTGTGGAAGTGAAGGCGGCAAAGCTCGGCAAAGGGGTTAAGGCCAATCACCTCACCTATCTGGGCGATTCAGAGGTCGGCGCGGGCACGAATGTTGGCGCCGGCACCATCACCTGCAATTACGACGGCAAGACCAAGCACCGCACAAAGATCGGCGCCAACGCCTTCATCGGCTCCAATACCGCGCTGGTGGCGCCGGTTTCAGTGGGGGACGGCGCGCTCATCGCCGCCGGGTCCGTCATCAATCAAAATGTGCCGGATCACGCGCTGGCGCTGGGCCGCGCCCGGCAGGTGAACAAACCCCGGAAAAGCTGAAGCGCGCCGCGCTACGAAAGATGCAGCGCGTGAAACAGCTTGGCGCTGGCGGGTATGGCGCGCATCAAGGCATGGCGCTCCAGCACGATGACCGCCAGAATCAGCAGGATGAGCAGCGGAACCACGAGGCGCTTCTGTTTCACCGGCGGCCGTTGCCGCACGCGTTCGGGCTCCAGCTCCATCTCATTGTTACGCGCCGCGCGTACAAGGTCGGCAAAGCGATCGGCCTCGGTCACCCCTGCCGGCCCGGGCGATGGAATCATGTCCTCCGGGTGGGGATGGCTGATCGCCTCGTCCCGCAGCGCGGCCTGCACCTCTGCCTTGGCTTCATCATCCAGGGGCTGGCCAAACCGGCGGTTCAGCGGCTCGTCCATTTCCGGCGCTGGAAACTGTGCGTCTTGCTCAGGCGGAGGCTCAGGCGTTGCGTCCGGCATCGCCTCCTCGGCCTGGCCCTCCGGCAGAAAGCGCCAGCCATGACCGCATTGCCCGCAGCGCAGGAGGCGGCCGGCATTGCCGAGCAGATCGCCGGGAACTTCATAAAGCGCATGGCAATGTGGGCAGACGATCCGCATTTCACCTGAAGGCATGGCATTTTTAACGGGTTGCCGCAATAAGGCGGCGGAGTACCGACGGCATTTACCGCAAATAAATGCCGCCCTCGTCTTGCCGGGACGCTGCTTCTCGCGGCACTAGAACCTCATGGAGGATCAACCCTGATGGTCCGATTCGACGATGTCTGGCTGCGCTACCAGCATGCTGGCCGCGCGCCAGAGGCAGAGGCGCTGCGCGGCATCAGCTTCGCGATCGAAGATGGCGGCTTTCGTTGGCTCACCGGGCCATCAGGGGCCGGCAAGACCAGCTTGCTGAAACTGATCTACCTTGCCGAGCATCCCGCGCGCGGACGCATTGAAATCCTCGGCACCCGCGCCACGCAAGGCACGAGACGCGAAACGGCGCTGCTGCGACGGCGCATCGGCGTTGTGTATCAGGATTTCCGGCTGCTGCCGCAACTGGATGCCTACGACAATGTCGCCCTGCCAATGCGGCTTGCCCGCCGCAGCGAAGCTCAGGTGCAGGCGGATGTAAACGAAATTCTGCGCTGGGTGGGGCTGGCGCACCGGCTGCATGCTAGGCCCGACGAGCTTTCCGGCGGCGAGCAGCAACGCATCGCCATCGCCCGCGCGGTGGTGGCGCGCCCCAGGCTGCTGGTGGCGGACGAGCCGACGGGAAATCTTGACGATGAGCAGGCAGAACGGCTGATGCTGCTGATCACGGCGCTGAACAAGCTCGGCACCACCGTTATCGTCGCCACGCATAATATGGGGCTGGTGGAACGCTACCCGTTCCCACGACTTAGCCTGGAATATGGCCGGCTGGTGCATGATGACTAGACACAGGGGAGATTTGCTGGGCCTGCGCGCCGCACTTTCGGACCGGCTATTGCCAGTGCTGGTGGGGGCGATGAGCTTTCTGGCGGCCTTGGCGCTGGGCGGCGCGCTGGCCTGCGCCACCCTGGCGGCAAGCTGGCAGGGGGATACCGCCTCGGCCCTCACTATCCAGGTGCCGCAACCCGATGACCCAGACACCGCGAATGACGGCACGCGCCTGGCTGCCGTGCAGCGCGCCCTTGCCGTGAACCCGGATGTGCAAGATGCGGCGGTGATGAGCAAAGCTGAGATGAACCGGCTGATCTCCCCCTGGCTCGGCAGCGACGCCTCATCGCTCGGGCTTTCGCTGCCGGCGGTCATCACGGCGCAATGGCAAGGCCCCGGCAGCACGGACAAGCTGGCGGCGCAGCTTCAGCGGATGAGCCCTGGCACGCTGGTGAAAACCGGGGCGCTATGGGCGGCGCGCGTGGCGGCACTCACCACCAGCCTGCAAGCCTGCGCGCTGGCGGTGCTGCTGGTGGTGGCGCTGGTGGCGGCGGCGGTGGTGGCGGTAGCCACCCGTTCGGGCCTCGCCCAGCTGCGCGAGACCATCGATACGGTGCATGGGCTGGGCGCGCTGGATTCGGATATTGCCGCCCGCTTCGCGGCGCGGGCCACCTGGCTGGCGCTGGGCGGCTCCGCCGGGGGCACGCTGCTCGCCTTGCCAGCACTGGCCTGGCTCGCCTGGCTGGCCGCCCCCTTCACCGGCCCGGCCCGGCTGGGCGGTCTCTTCAATCTTCCTCCCGCCCTGATCGCCCTGGTGCCGCTGCTGCCGGCTG
>JAGWOU010000228.1 GCA_028870815.1 Rhodospirillales bacterium
AGCTTAAGATTTCACGGTAGTGTGTTGTTATTTATATTAGCCGCGCTTCACCCTCCAAAATCTGGACGGCCCTCCCATTGGCATAATGAGGGAAAAAACCATAAAATTGTGAACATAAAATTTTTAATCAAATTTCATTAAAGCTATGTAAATTTTGGTTAATTATAGCCGTTTCTAAAAAAAGACTGTACTTTAGGTTGAATTGCATAAAAGCGGCGTTTTATGTTTTTTAGCACTCGAAAGGCGCTTCATCTTTCCACATGACAGACTCGCCATCCGCCGCTTCCAACCACCAGCTACAACCGCCTCGCTCATGGCGGCCTTTAGCTCGTCTGTTGCAAGCACTTGATCACTTGACCATGCGCTCACAGATCCCTCCAGAGCATAGCGAACGCATACTCCTCGATCAGGCAACCGACTTCAGCTACGTCATGAGCGCGATATCGCTGCTCGGCCTGAGTACAATTGCTTTAATTTTCACAGATTTTTCCTCTGTATCCGGCAAAGTCTCCATCCTGGCCACGACTTGCGGCATTTCGGCGTGCTATTTTACCATTATTTTCAATGCCTATCGCTGGCTGCTCCGCCGGGCTGCCAACCAGCAGGACGCAAAAGAATACATCGCCAGGATGGCGCGCACCCTGTTCCTTCTGGGGCTTTTTTGGTGTTGTCTTCTGATTGTTACCGTCAGCGAGGCCAATCCCGGTCAGCTTAACCTTCTTTATGGAATTATGGCCGGTTGTCTGGCGACGCCTGTCATGGTCTTTCCCGCGGTGTGCGCTTTCGCCTTCTGGTCACCCGTTTCGGTCGGTATTTTTATCGCAGTTATCGTGTCCCACCAAGCTGATCTATTCGCCGTTCTCAACCTGCTGTCTTTTATCGGCCTCACCGGGTTCTGCATTTTCTATCTAAACCGCCGCATGAATGAACGCGCCATCAGTGCCATCCGGGTGGAAGAAAATGCCGAGGTCATACAGCTTCTGCTCCGCGATTTCGAGGAAAGCGCGTCCGACTGGCTGTGGGAGACCAACGCCAATATGGAGCTGCGCAATGTCAGCCCGCGCCTGCTTCAGGTATCGCGCCGACCGCCGGAAAGTTTCAGCGGGCTGTTTCCAGAGGCCATGCTGGGCATCGCCACGGTACAAAACGCAACACCCGGCTCAACCATGGAGAGGTTGCAGCGCGCCATCAGCGAGCGTTCGCCCTTCCGGGATCTTGTGGTGCCAGTCATGGTGGACGACGATCAGCGCTTCTGGTCGCTCACCGGCAAGCCGATTTTGGACAAAACCGGCCGTTTCGGCGGCTATCATGGTGTAGGGTCAGACATCACCGGCCAACGCCGCCAGCAGGAGCATATCTCCTTCCTCGCCCGGCACGACAGCCTGACCAAACTCGCCAACCGCATGCTGTTCACCGAAGTGCTGCACCAGTGCTGCGACACGGCGGATATCGCCGGCTTTGCCCTGCTCTGCCTCGACCTCGACAATTTCAAGATCATCAACGACACGCTGGGCCATGCCACCGGTGATGCCGTGCTGGTGGCAGTGGCGGAGCGCCTGCGCGGCTGCATTCGTGAATTCGACCTCGCGGCGCGGCTGGGCGGCGATGAATTCGCGATCATCGTCATCACCGCGGATAAGACCGAAGCCTGGAACATCGCCGGGCGCATCGTCGAACGTATGACGCGCCCCTTCCAGTTCGATGGGCAACTGCTGCAAATCGGCGTCTCCATCGGCATCACCATGGCGCCGCAGGACGGCGCTACGCCGGCCCAGCTCATGCAGAATGCCGACCTGGCACTCTATCGCGCAAAAAGCGACGGGCGCGGTGTGGTACGCGTGTTCGACCAGGGTATGGACGAGGCCATGCAGGCGCGCCGCGCCATGCAGGCGGCGCTGCGCCAGGCGCTGGCGCGTGATGAGCTCACGGTTCTGTTCCAACCCATCATCAACCTCAAAGACAACAGCATCGCCGGGGCTGAGGCGCTGTTACGCTGGAACCACCCCGAGTTCGGCAATGTACCGCCCGCGCAATTCATTCCACTGGCCGAAGAGAGCGGGCTGATCGAGGACATCAGCGATTTCGTCCTGCGCCAAGCCTGCGCCGAGGCCGCCACCTGGCCGGGAGAGCTTACCATCGCCGTGAACCTGTCGCCGCTACTGATCCGCAATCCGCAAATCGTGGCGCATGTCATGGAGGTTCTCGCCGCCAACGGCCTGCCGCCTGGGCGGTTGGAGCTTGAAGTGGTGGAAAGCGCCATGCTGGAATTCGGCAGGCCAACCGAGGACGCGCTGCGGCAGATACATCAGTACGGCGTGCGCATCGCGCTGGACGATTTCGGCACCGGCTACTCCTCGCTGTCCTATCTGCGCCGCTTTCCCTTCCGCAAGGTCAAGATCGACAGCTCTTTCATCCGGGATCTCGGTCATGAAAAGGCCGACGGCTCCATCGTGCTCGCCATCATCGGCCTGGCGGAAAAAATGAACCTGCTGGTAACGGCGGAAGGCGTGGAGACCAAAGAACAGGCGAATATCCTGCGTGCCTATGGCTGCCCGCAGGCGCAGGGGTTCCTTTTCCACCATCCGCTTACTGGCCAGGAACTCGCGCGGTTGGCCGCTGCGCAGAATAGCGACGGCCGGGCGAACGCTCTAGCCGTTTAATTGCTGCCAGCCCCCTTGGCCTAGCCAACCGCCAATGGCTAAATGCGCGCCCATGAAGGAAGCAGCAGGTGCGTCGCCGGCCATGGCGCAATGGTTTGCCATTAAGGCGCAGCATGAGGATGCGCTGCTGTTCTTCCGTATGGGCGATTTCTACGAGCTGTTCTTCGCGGACGCCCAGGCAGCCAGCGCGGCGCTGGACATCGCTCTCACCGCCCGCGGCCAGCATCAGGGCCAGCCTGTCCCGATGTGCGGCGTGCCTGTCTCCCAGGCGGAGACTTATCTGGCCCGGCTCATCCGGCGCGGGTTCCGGGTCGCCATTGTCGAGCAGTTGGAAGACCCGGCCGAGGCCAAGGCGCGCGGCGCCAAAGGGCCGCTGAAACGCGGCGTGGTGCGGCTTGTTACCCCCGGCACCCTTACCGAAGAGGCGCTGCTGGAAGCCGGGCGGGCGAATTTCTGCGCCGCCATCGTGGCGCATGAGGGCCGGTTCGGCCTGGCCTGGGCGGACATCTCCACCGGCCAGTTCGAAACCGAGCAGGCGGGTGTTGATGGCCTCGCCGCCATCCTCGGGCGGCTGGACCCGGCTGAGATTTTAGCTTCGGAAGAAATTCCCCTCGGCCCACATGCCGCAAGGCGGGTGGAAACCAAGCGCATGGCGCTGGCCCTGCCCATCAACGCCGAGGCAGCACGGCGGGAGCTGGCGCAGAAATTCGGCGCCGCCAGCCTGGACGCGTTCGGGGATTTCTCCGGGGCGGAGGCGCTCGCCGCGTCCTTCGTGCTCGCCTACATCGAAGCCACGCAGATGGGCAGCCTACCCCGCCTTTCGCGTCCCGCCAGCGCCGGGCTGGCCGGGCAGCTCGCCATGGATGCCGCCACCCGCCAGAGCCTGGAACTCGCCAGCGCCCGGGGCGGCACGGAAAGCGGCAGCCTCTTGGGCGCGGTAAAGCGCACCGTCTCGCCCGCCGGGGCCCGGCTGCTGGCAAGCTGGATCACCGCCCCGCTCTGCAGGCTGGAACCCTTGCTCGCCCGCCAGCAGGCCTGGCTCGCTTTGCGCGATTCCGGCCAGGCGGAAGCGGTGCGCGCTGCCCTGCGCGGTACGCCGGACATGGCCCGCGCTCTGGGCCGCATCGCGCTGGGCCGCGCCAGCCCGCGCGACCTCACCGCCCTGCGCGGCGGTCTGCAAGCCGGCGCGGTGCTGGCTCCCTTGCTGCCAAAAGGCGTCAAACTGCTTGAGGCAGCGGCCGCCAGTCTGGTTCCCGCCCCTGCCCTGCTGGCCACGCTGCAATCCGCCCTGGCCGAACCCGCGCCGCTACGGCTGGACGAAGGCGGCGCCATCGCCCCCGGCTTCGATGGCGAGCTGGACGCCGAGCGCGCCCTGCGGGACGACACGCGCCGGATCATCGCCGAATTTCAGACCGAGCTCGCCCAACGCTACGGCGTGGCCTCCTTGAAAATCCGCCACCATGCCCAGCTTGGCTATGTGCTGGAGGCTCCCGCCGGTGCAGTGGAATCTCTTCGCGCCTATCCCGAACTGCAACTGCGCCAGGGCATGGCGAACGGGGCGCGCTTCACCCACCCTGAACTCTCAGACCTCGACCGGCGCATCACCGAAGCCGCCGCCCGCGCCGCCGCGC
>JAGWOU010000229.1 GCA_028870815.1 Rhodospirillales bacterium
TCCTCGCTCTGCCACGGCACGATGATGATATTCGGCACATCCCGTGCCAGCGCCTCGATGGGCCCGTCGCCATAAGAGCCGACAAACAGGAAGGTGAGTTGCGGCAGGCGCTTTGCCGCCTCGATCACCAGATCCAGCCCCTTCTTGTGGTTCACCCTGCCGGTATAAACCACGGTTTTCGCGTCTTCCGGCACGCCGATGCGCTGCTTTGCCTCGGCCAGAGGAATGGGGGCGGCGAAACGTCTCGGCTCGAACCCGTTATGAATGCAGCGCAGTTTTTCGGCGGGCACGCCGAGATCGAGATATTTCTGCAGCGTGTAGTCCGAATGGCAGATATTGCCCAAGAAACGCGGATGGCTGAACAGCTTGTAGAGCCAGCGCTGCAAGGGCGGAATCTGGTCCGGCCAGGGGCGGTAATGGTCGAACACCACGCGCTGGCCATAAAGAATCGCCATCCACGCCACCCAGAGATTGCGCGTGTAAACCAGATCCGCCTGATGGAACTCCCGCCGCAGCCCGATCGTCAGCCCACACAGAAAATGCCGCAATATGGCGGGTTTCAGCGGGGCAAAGGCGCGGATGACCGGCATCTCCGCCAGCGCCTCGGCGGTGGCCAGATTCTCCCGCGCCGCCGGTACGTGCAGCCAGCCGGCCTGAAGATGCGGCCGCAGATAACGCCCCGTGGTGATGAATACCTCCGCATCTGCCTCAGCGCTTGGCAGGGGGTTTTCGAAGGCGAAAAGGATTTTCATGGCGGTCCCGGCGGTGAAGACAAGCCGGGCAACCGGCGGCGCAAACTAGGCGCAAGGCAAGGCGGGATCAATAACCCGCCCGGCCTCACACCGGTTCCGGCGCCTGTTCCAGCGCCTTGTGCGCCATGGCGATGGCGCCTGCCCGTGATTTTGCCCCGCCGACGAAGCGGCGCACATGCACGAACACCGCATCCTCCACCCCGCTGGCATCCGCCAGCGCTTCGGCCTGCAATCCGGCCCAGCCTTCCGGCAATGGCAAGCGCTGCGCGAAGGAGCCGGGCTCCGGCGGCACGGTATCGACCATCCAGTTGCCGTTGGAGGCCGGGGAGATGGCGAACAGCACCGGCAGATCATGGCTGAACACCACGTTCTTCCAGGGCATGCCGGTTTCCAGCACCAGCAGGCGCTTATCCTCCGCAGCCTCGTACGCGGCCAGCACCAAGGCTTCCGCCTGGAGCTTCGCGCGCTGGATGTCCACCTGCCGGGCCAGCACACCGGTTACCATGGCGGCGGCTTGCTGGAAGGCGGCATCCCCGGCGGTGGGGCCATTGGCGTCCGGGCTGTCCCAGGGCGGGTTGAAATCCCCCACCAGGGCCGCGAGGTCCAGGGAGTTGCGCATCACCGGGCCGGAGGCGGAGACGCCGTTATCGATCTCGTCGATGCGCTTAACCAGCTTGCCGTCCAAAGCCGTGGCGATAGCGGGGGCGAAGGTGGCGGCCTCCGGGGCGAGCAAGGCGGCCACGGCGCGTTCCCCATAAACCTGCCAGATGAGCCCGGCGGAGGAGAAGGGCGTGCCATCCTCCCGCATGGGGGCGCCGATCTGGTGATGGTCGAAGCGGTTGGCGGCGGGGTCCGACACCAGGCCGACATCGAAGATGATATCGCCGGTTTCTATAAGGTCCTGCTTGCGGGTACGCAGCAGCACCTGGTCCGCGCCCGGCTGGGAGACGCCAAGGGCGAGGCGCAGCACGGCGTAGGCGAATACCTCGTCGCAATGGAACTTGCCGCTATGGGTGACGAGCAGCGGGATTTTCTTTTCGGTCATGGGAGTCCTTAGCTATGCAGGCCGGGGGCTTCCTGACCCGTGCGTGCGACATATTCAGTATAGCCGCCATCGTACTGATGGAGGCCTTCGGGCGTGAGTTCCAGCACGCGGTTGGAAAGGGCGGCGAGGAAATGCCGGTCATGTGAAACGAACAGCATGGTGCCTTCATAATTTGAAAGCGCCTTGATGAGCATTTCCTTGGTGGCGAGGTCCAGGTGGTTGGTCGGCTCGTCCAGCACCAGAAAATTCGGCGGGTCGAACAGCATCAACGCCATCACCAGCCGGGCTTTTTCACCGCCGGAGAGCACGCGCACGCGCTTTTCCACCTCGTCGCCCGAGAAGCCGAAAGCGCCCGCGAGGTTGCGCAGCACGCCCTGGCCCGCATGGGGGAAGGCGTTGTCCAGCGCTTCGAACACCGTGGCTTCGCCATCCAGCAAATCCATGGCATGCTGGGCGAAATAGCCCATCTTCACGCTGCCGCCGAGGGTGACGCTGCCCGCATCAGGCGCGGAGGTGCCGGTGACCAGCTTCAGCAGCGTGGATTTGCCCGCGCCGTTAATGCCGAGCACGCAAGCGCGCTCCTTGCGGCGGATGAGAAGGTCCAGCCCGTCATAAATGCTCTTGCTGCCATAGGCTTTGGAAACGCCCCGCAGATTTGCCACGTCGTCGCCCGAGCGTGGGGCGGGCTTGAAGTCGAACTCGATGGTCTGGCGGCGCTTGGGCGGTTCCACGCGCTCAATCTTGTCCAGTTTCTTCACCCGGCTTTGCACCTGGGCGGCGTGCGAGGCGCGGGCCTTGAAACGCTCGATAAAGGCGATTTCCTTGGCCAGCATCGCCTGCTGGCGCTCAAACTGCGCCTGCTGCTGCTTCTCGTTCAACGCCGCCTGACGGGCGTAGAATTCATAATCGCCGGAATAGCTGTTGAGGTTTCCGGCGTCGATCTCAATGACCTTGTTGATGATGCGGTTCATGAATTCGCGGTCGTGCGAGGTCATCAGCAGCGCGCCATCATACCCGGCCAGGAATTGCTCCAGCCAGATCAGGCTTTCGAGGTCGAGATGGTTGGAGGGTTCGTCCAGCAGCATCACATCCGGCCTCATGAGCAGGATGCGGGCCAGGGCGACGCGCATCTTCCACCCGCCGGAGAGGCGGCCGACATCGCCTTCCATCATCTCCTGGGAGAAGCCGAGCCCGTGCAGCACCTCGCGGGCCTTGGCGTCCAGCGCGTAGCCGCCCAGCTCCTCGAACCGGGCTTGCACTTCGCCGAAGCGCTCCAGGATCTCGTCCATCTGCTCGAACTTGTCGGGGTCGGCGAGGTCGGTTTCCAGCTGGGCAAGTTCGGCGGCCACCTCGCTCACCGGTCCGGCGCCGTTCATTACCTCCGCCACGGCGCTGTGGCCGGACATTTCACCCACATCCTGGCTGAACAGGCCGATGGTGATGCCCTTATCGGTCAGAATTTGGCCTTCATCCGGCTCGTCCTGCCCGGTGATGAGCCGGAACAGCGTGGATTTGCCCGCCCCGTTGGGGCCGACCAGGCCGATTTTCTCGCCCTTCTGCAAGGCCGCCGACGCCTCGATGAAGATCAGGCGGGGGCCGTTCTGCTTGCTGATATTGTCCAGGCGGATCACTTAAAAACCTCGGCGGTGGGAAACTGCCGGGGCTCTTAGAGCAAGTTGGCCGGGGCGTGAACCGGGGCGGGGTGGACCCAAGGGGTACGAAAACGCAAGCCTAGCCGTAGGTGGCGATAATGTCCCCCGCGTTCAGCGCCGTGCCCTGGGCGGCTTGCAGCCGGAGCGTGCCGAGGCGGGGCGCGGTAATTTGTACCTCCATCTTCATCGTCTCCATCACGGCGATGAGGTCGCCTTCCCGCACGTACGCCTTGTCCTCGATCTTCCAGCCCTGCAAGGTTCCGGCGACCGGGGCGGCGATCGTGCCGTCATCTCGTGTGGGCGCTGCTTGTGGCGCGGGCGCGGCGGAAAGCCCGGCGAGCAGCGCGCGCGGCAGGCCGATTTGGTGACGCTTGCCGTCGATCTCGATATCCATGCGCAAAAGCCCGGCATTCTCGGCGGGCGCCGGGCGGGGCGCTGCGTCCAGCTTGGTGGCGAAATCCGTTTCGATCCAGCGTGTATGCACGGCAAAGCCATTTTCGCCGGTGAAATCGGGATGGCCGAGAACCGTTTTATGGAAGGGCAGCACCGTGGCCGGGCCTTCGATGGTGAATTCGCTTAAAGCCCGGCGGGCGCGGGCGAGCGCCTGCGCGCGGGTGCTGCCGGTAACGATCAGCTTGGCGATGAGGGAATCATATTCGCCGGGAATCACGGAACCGGAGATCACCCCGCTATCCAGCCGGATGCCCGGGCCGCTGGGAGGCTCGAAACGGGTGATTTGCGCGGGCGTGGGCAGGAAGCCCTTGGCCGGATCTTCCGCGTTGATGCGGAA
>JAGWOU010000230.1 GCA_028870815.1 Rhodospirillales bacterium
AACGCGATTTCCAAGAGCACTTGGTATGACAAGGAAATCCGCAAACAGTTGGATGCAGGCGCGGCGGGCGAGGCATTGTTCTTCAAACTCGCGATTCAGGATTTAAGCCGCGCGGCGGACCTTTTTATGCCTGTTTATGAACGCACCGGCACGGTGGATGGGTTTGTCTCGCTGGAGGTGTCTCCGCTGCTCGCCTACAACACCAAGGCGACGGTGGAGCAGGCCAAGACCCTGCACGCCCAGGCGAACAAGCCAAACCTGTTCATTAAAATACCGGGCACGAAGGAAGGTTTGCCTGCGATCGAGGAAGCGATTTTCGCGGGTGTGCCCATCAATGTCACGCTGTTGTTTTCCACCGACCAGTACAAGGCGGCGGCGGAGGCTTATCTGCGCGGGCTGGAGCGGCGCGTGGAGGCGGGGCTTTCGCCGGATGTGCGCTCGGTCGCTTCGCTTTTCGTGAGCCGCTGGGATGTGGCCGTGGCGGAGAAGGTGCCCGCCGCTTTGCGCAACACGCTGGGCATGGCGGTGAACCGGCAGGCTTACAAGGCATACAGGGATATTCTGGAGAGCGACCGGTTTCAGCGCCTGGAGAATCTGGGGGCGCACGCGCAACGCCTGCTATTCGCCAGCACGGGGGTGAAGGACAAGAACGCCTCGGATACGCTTTATGTGGATGGGTTGGCGGCGCCGAACACCGTGAACACCATGCCGGAAAACACGCTGCTGGCCTTTGCCGCGCGCGGCGATGCGAAGGCCGTTCTGCCCCGGGATGGCGGCGATGCCGAGGCGGTGCTGCGCCAGCATCAGGAGGCCGGGATCGACCTGACTGCGCTTTCCGCGCAATTGCAGGCGGATGGTGCTGAGAGCTTCGTTAAATCCTGGAACGAATTGCTGGAAGCGATCGGCGCGAAAAGCAAAGCCTTGGCCTGAAGCCTCGGCCTATGCCGTAATGAGCACCGAGAAATTGACGCCCCGCCAGTTGCCCGCGCCGTCATGCCAGGTGAAGGCGATGCATTGGCCTGCCTGGAGGGATTCAGTGGCAAGCTCGGCGGCGTGAATGCCAAGCCCGGCATCCAATGCCGGCGTGTCCTGCATTGTCGCCCAGCCATCGCCGCTCCAGCGCACAATGCCGGGGGTGGGGAGTTCCACGCGCAACACCTGCCCGGCGGGCATCTGGCTGCGCCGCCAGGTTTCGCGCCAGTCCCGGCAGCGCGGCTGGGTGTTTTCCGTAATGTAGCGCTGGAATGTTTGCGGGGGCAGGTCGAAGATCGCGCCGTCGCGTAAGGAGCGCAGCAGTTTTATATATTCGGCATGCGCCCAGACCAGCGGCATCGCGGAGCCGCTGGGGCGGCCACGAAACAATTCCATCTCGGGAATGTCGTCGGCGTCCCATACCTGTTCCGGGAGCAGCCCGCCTTCGCTGGTTGAGTTCTCGATGGTCTCACGCAGCTTTTCCGCTTCGGCCATGTCGCCGGCGGCGATGGCGTAATGCGCGCGCTCACCGCTGAGCAGCGGCCATGCCCGGCCATGCCCGGTGCCGTCAAAGGGCCTGCCGTCATTATGCTCGCCATAGCCGTCATTATTGTAACGGTACCAGAGGGGCCCTTGCGGCAGGTCCACTTTGGTCAGATGGTCGATGACGCGCAGCGTGTCGAGAATGCGCGGGTCGTGTGCCGAACGCAGCCCAAGCCGCACCAGCGCCAGACAGTCCGGGCCGACAAGTTCATCCGCGTTGATGTCCGCCTCGTTCGCGGGGCGGTTGCGTACCGCGATGCGGCCATGGAGGGGCGATGCGGAGAGATCGTGGTCGCCTTCTCCGGCTATGCGCAGGTAATAACCTTTAACGCCGCAGGTTTCCGCCAGCTTCGTGCCGTTCACATAGATCCAGCTTTCGATATCCGCGTTCCAGGCATCCGCCGTTTCGCGCAGGAAGCTGGCGGCGGCGGTTTTGCCGAGCCTCTCGGCAAGTTCGGCGGCGGCGAGCAATGCCGCGATTTCCACCGCGATGGTGGCCGGGGTGTAACCCGCGTTCTCCTCCCAGCGGTCCTGGTCTGTTGCCGGGCCGTTGCAGATGATGAAGGCGCAGGCGCGCTTCACCATCGGCCAGTATTCGGGGAGTTCATTTTCTGTCACGGCGTCGTTGCGGAAGGCAAGGTCCAGCAGCAGCACCGGGAAGGCGGTTTCGTCCATCTGGGTGCCGCCCCAATAGGCTGAGCCGTCCAGCCAGGTGTTCTGCCGCCAATGGCCGTCCGCTTCCTGGATGACCCGCAGATAATCCAGCGCCCGCCGTGCCTCCGCCAGGGCGCCGCAGGCCAGCATGGCCCCGGCGGTTTCCACGAGGTCGCGCGGCCAGACCAGATGGTAGCCGCCCAGATCGTCATCCCCCTTGCTGGCACCCCAGGGAATCGAAAGGCTGGCGATGGATCCGCCGGGGAAAAGCGGGCTTTCATGGCAGCGTAGGATGGAGGTGCTGACCCGGTAGAAATTATGCGGCGCGGTTTGGTGCGCCGGGTCCAGATGCTGCAAGCCGGACTGCCAGCGCCGCCAATTTGCCGTGTATTCCGCCTCGGCCCGTTCCTGGCCGCGGGCCAGGCTGGCGGCGGCCTGGAAGGCCGCGGTTTCGGGTGTGCGGCCAAACCCGATTGCCAGGATGAAGGGCGAGGTGGCGTCGATCTCGGCGGCCAGCGCCACATTGCCGTCGGCGGCGTGGTCGTAAATCTCAGCCAGATACCCATGGCGTTGCAAAATCTGCCAGCCATCGGAATAGCCGGCATAGCCCACGCTGCGCGTTAAAAATCCGGTTGAGGAGGCAAGCGCCAGGCTGCTGCGCCCGCCGCTGGCGAACAGCATGTCTGCGCCCTTGTAATCGCCCGCCCAGCCAGTGTTGTGCGCGCCGCCATTCACCAGATGCGGGGCGAGCAGCACGAACAGGCGCAGGCCGGTGACGCCTTTTTCCGGGATCAGTCTGATTTGCTGCAACACGCAATCATGCATCGGGTCCGCCACGATCCGCTTTTCTATGCGGAAGCGTTTGTGGCGGCAGGCATTGGTGATGGTGAAAAGCGGCACGCCATCGGCATAGCGGCGGGTGGTGGTGATCGTGTCGCGTTTTTCCTCGGCGAAAAATCCGCCCGCGTCGCCATCCGTCACGATCAGCCCGCAATCGCGCGTGCAGGCCTGGTCGACACAGGGGTAGTAGATTTCGTCGAGAATGCCGTGGCTATGGGTGAACCAGACGGCGCTGCGCGGAGACAGGGCGGTGCCGACGCCGTCTTTCGCGCTGGTGGTCCAGCGCGGCGCGATGCCGGGGGCACCAGGAGCGTTGTTCATGGTGGTCTCCTTTGTTGAGACGGGCGCTGAGCTTTTGCCGAAGTTTCCGTAAGCACCTTGCCTGGTTGCCTGGCGCCCGGCAAGCGAGGCGGTGCGGGCATTACAAATCGTTTTTGTCTCTTGGCCAACGCATCCAAGCCGCTGCCGCGAACGTATCCACCTGGAGGCGGATGTGGGTCCGCCGCCCGGTGGTTATGGCGCGCGCAGGAAAGGTGCAAGGCATGGGCAGCGACAAGGTTTGGGGGCGGTGCGTTTTGCCGGCATGTGTCATGCTGCTCTCGGCTAGCATGAGTGAGTCCGCTTGGGCAGCCGCGCCCAGTCCTCTTGGCCAGTGGGTGCGTGTCGATAGCGCCGTTAAGACCGACATTACGAAATGCGGCAAGGATTATTGTGCGGTGAACATCTGGGTGCGTAACCCCGCAGGCGCGGAGCGGGTTGGAGACAGGCTGGTGATGATGCTGGCACCTGGCACGCACGCCGATGTTCTACGGGGCAGCGCCTATGATGTCAGGCGCAGACGGCATTATTTGATAACCCTGACCCTGGACGGTACGCATATGACCACCAAAGGCTGCATTTTGTTCGGTATCATCTGCAAATCCGCGCGGTGGAACCGCATCGACTGACGGCTATTCGCGGTTGAGGTCTTTCAGCAGGGAAGCCAGCAATATCGCCAGCAGCCAAGTGAGCGTGGCAACGCTCGCGGCATTGAGGATGGTCATTGCCCGGGCTTCGGCGGGGCTTAAAAATATGACGGGCGTGCCAAGCAGCCCGCTGGGAAGAAAATACAGCACCAAGGCAAACGTGGCGAGGCCGAGGCAGAGCGAGCGCTCCCCGGGCCTGAACAGCAAGACGGCCAGAAGGATGCACGGATACAGAAACAGCCCTAC
>JAGWOU010000231.1 GCA_028870815.1 Rhodospirillales bacterium
TGAGTTGCCATTCCTGCGGAGACATTGCCGCCATCATCTGCCTCAGGCCGGGTCCGCCTGCGACAAGCAGAGGCACGGTACCCAAAAACATCGTCACCGCCGAACTTTGCAACGCGCCATGCTTCCTGATGAGCGGTGGAATGGCCACGCAATAAATCGCCCAGCCGCATGCGCCCAAAAGCAGCAGCACTATGCCACGCATATCGCCTTCGGCTGGGCCTGCGGAGGTAGCCAGCAACGCGATGCCGCCCACGCCGAGCAAGGCGGCAAGAATACTCCTCCCACTCGGCGCGCGGCGGGCGACGAGGCAGGACAGCAGCAGGATGATCAGCGATTCAGACGCGTTGAGCAGCCCTGTCATTCCAGCAGAAACGGTCCGCGCTGCCACGCCGCCAAGCAGGTTGTAACCCGCCACGCCAGCCAACCCACAGAAACCGCCACGCAGCCAGTCCTGCCTGGACCAGCGCCGCAAGGCCGCCGCCACGCCTGGCAAAAAGCAAATAGAGGCAATGGTATAGCGTAATGCCATATAGGTTGCGCCGGGCATCGCCAGATGGCTATTGCCAATGAAATAACGGTTGCCAACGGGGGCCAGCCCCCATAGCACCACCGATACCAGCAAGAGCAGGAACGCCTGTGTCCGAGGCGCCAAAAACCGACCGGAAACGACTGACAGGCTCATGCACGCCGCCGCGAATGATGGGGAGGAAAATCTAGCAGGGCTGGAGTAACCGCCCCCAGTCACGCCGTCCATCCGCGCCAAACGCTGGGCAAATATGCGCGCAAAAAAGCCGCCTTCCCGGAGGAAAGCGGCTTTGTAAATCGCCTCTTGGTCAACCGAGGTTGGAGAAGCCCTTGCTCAGCACTTCCACGCCTGGGAGGATCTTACCCTCCATCCATTCCAGGAAGGCGCCGCCGGCGGAAGACAGATAGGTCAGGTCGTGATGCACGCCGGCCAGTTTCAGCGCCGAAACGGTATCGCCACCACCGCCCACCGAGATCACCTTACCCTCTTTGGTCGCTTGGGCGATGGCGCTGGCCAGCGTATTGGTGGACGCATCGAACGGCTTGGTCTCGAAAGCGCCGAGCGGCCCGTTCCAGATGATCGTCTTGATCTCCGGCAGGCGTGCGATGAACGCCTCTACCGTGGCAGGGCCCACATCCAGCGCCATGGCTCCGGGCGGTATCGCATCCACCTTCACCACCTGGGTCGGCGCATTGGCCTCGAACTTCTCGGCCACCACTACGTCCTTCGGCAGAATGACCTCGCAACCCTTGGCTGCGGCGGTCTTAAGAATCTCCAGCGCAGTGGCGTGCAGATCGGCCTCCTGCAAGGATTTGCCGACATTACACCCTTGCGCGGCGAGGAAGGTGTTGGCCATGGCGCCGCCGATCACCAGAATATCCACCTTGGTGACCAGGTTGTTCAAAAGCTCGAGCTTGGTGGAGACCTTGGAGCCCGCGACGATGGCGGCCACCGGGCGCTGCGGATTACCCAGTGCCGCTTCCAGCGCGTGCAATTCCGCCTGCATCAGCCTTCCCGCGAAGGAGGGCAAATGCTTGGCCACGCCCTCGGTGCTGGCATGGGCGCGATGCGCGACGGAGAAGGCATCGTTAACGTAGATGTCAGCCAGTTTTGCGAGCTTGGAGGCAAAGACTGGGTCGTTCTTCTCCTCGCCGCCATGGAAGCGGGTGTTTTCCAGCACCAGCACATCGCCGTTATGAAGGCGGGCGACAGCCTCTTCCGCTTCCGGGCCAATGCAATCCGCCGCGAACCCGACCGGCTTGCCGAGCACCTGGCCCAGCGACTCGGCGATCGGCTTCAGCGACATTTCAGGCACCACCTTGCCTTTCGGCCGGTCGAAATGGCTGATGACGATGACCTTCGCACCATTGTCCGACAATTCCCGGATGGTGGGGACCAAACGCTCAAGCCGTGTCGCGTCTGAAACCTGGCCGTCCTGGATGGGTACATTCAGGTCGGCGCGGAGCAGCACACGCTGCCCCGCGACGTTCACATCATCAAGCGTTCTGCTCATAGCGCACCGAAATAGGCAGCGGTGTCGGACATGCGGCTGGAGAAGCCCCATTCATTGTCGTACCAGCCCATAACGCGGACGAGCCCCTTATCAACCACCGCGGTCTGCGGCGCATCGAAGGTGCAGGAAGCGGGCTGATGGATGAAATCAGTGCTCACCAGGGCTTCGGTCGAATAATCCAGCACGCCCTTCAGCTCACCTTCGGCGGCGGCCTTCATGGCGGCATTCACTTCATCCTTGGTCGCCTGCTTCTTCAGCACCACGTCGAAGGAGACGAGCGAGACATCCGGCGTCGGCACGCGGATCGAGGTGCCGTCCAGCTTGCCGGCCAGTTCCGGCAGCACCAGGCCAACGGCCTTGGCGGCACCGGTGGAGGTCGGGATCATGGAAAGTGCGGCGGCGCGGGCACGGTGGCGGTCCTTGTGCAGGGTATCCACCGTTTTTTGGTCGCCGGTATAGGAGTGGATCGTGACCATGTAGCCGCGCTCGATGCCAAATGCATCATGCAGCACTTTGGCCATCGGCACCAGACAGTTGGTGGTGCAGGAGGCGTTGGAGATCACCTCCATCTCCTTGGTCAGCGTCTTGTGGTTCACGCCGTAGACGATGGTGGCATCCACGCCATCCGCCGGGGCGGAGACGATAACCTTGCGGGCACCGGCGGTAAGCAACTGGGCGGCGGCCTCACGCTTGGTGAACAAGCCCGTGCATTCCATCGCCACATCCACACCTTGCAGGGGCAGTTTGGCGGGGTCGCGTTCGGCCACCACTTTAATCGGCGCGTAGTTGCGGCCGCCACAGCTGATGACAAGGCTGTCGCCTTCAACCACCACGGTGCCGGGGAAGCGGCCATGAACCGAATCATAACGGAGCAGATGCGCGTTATCCTCGACCGAACCGAGGTCGTTGATCAGCACCGGCACCACATCCGTACGGCCGCTCTCGATCAGCGCGCGCAAAACCAGACGGCCAATGCGGCCGAAGCCGTTAATCGCGATTTTCACAGCCACGTTCAGTTTCCTTCCTTCTTGACTGCGGCTATGATCGCCGCTTCCGTTATGCCGAAATGCTCGTACAGGATTTCAGCCGGGGCGCTAGCGCCGAAGCCATGCATGCCGATGAACATTCCGTCAGGGCCCAGCCAGCGTTCCCAGCCGAAACCAGAGGCGGCTTCCACGCCAATGCGCGGCGCGGTGCCCAAAACCTCTTTCTGATACTCAGGCGCCTGCTGGGCGAATAGTTCAAAGCAGGGGGCGGAAACCACCGCCACCTCGATGCCCTGCTCCGCCAGCTTCTTCTTCGCCCCCATGGCCAGAGACACTTCCGTGCCGGTGGCGATGATGGTGGCGGCGCGGGGGCCATTGGCCTCCGCCAGCACATAAGCGCCGCGAGCGGTCTTGTTGCCATTGGCGGCATCACGCAGGGCGGGAACGCCCTGGCGGGAGAGCACCAGCAGGCTTGGCCCCTTGGCGTTTTTGATGGCGATTTCCCAGGCTTCGGCGGTCTCAATGGCGTCCGCCGGGCGCAGCACCAGCACATTCGGCATGGCGCGCAAAGAGGCCAGATGCTCGATGGGCTGGTGGGTCGGGCCATCTTCGCCCAACCCGATGGAATCATGCGTGAGCACATGGATGGCGCGCGTGCCCATCAGCGCCGCCAGACGGATGGCCGGGCGCATATAGTCTGAGAACACGAAGAACGTGCCACCATAAGGGATGAGGCCCCCATGCAGGGCAATGCCATTCATCGCCGCCGCCATGCCGAACTCGCGGATGCCGTAATAGATGTAGCGGCCCGCGTAATTGCCGGGCGTGACATCGCCCATACCCTTGATGAGGGTGAGGTTGGAGCCGGTAAGATCCGCCGAGCCGCCGACCAGTTCCGGTACCGCCTGCACCAGCACCTCCAGAGCCTTCTGGCTGGACTGGCGGGTGGCGAGTTTAGGCTTGGTTTCGGCCAGGCCGGCCTTGTAAGCGCTCATCGCCTCGGCCCAGCCTTCCGGCAGCTTGCCCTGCATCACGCGCTCGAACTCGGCGCGCATCGGGTGCTTGGCCAGGCGCTTCAGCCAGGCGCGGCGGGTTGACGCACCCCGGCTACCGGCCTCGCGCCAGGGGGCGTAAATGTCTTCGGGCACCACGAAGGGCAGATGGTTCCAGCCCAGCGCCTTCTTTGCGGCCTC